>JAOQAF010000190.1 GCA_025963735.1 Bacteroidota bacterium | reverse complement strand
AAAATAGCTTTGCGCATGAAGGATCTGAAAGAGGATCTGTTAACCTATTCCCGCACAAAAAGCACAGAGCACGAATTAGAGGAAGTTAATATAACCGAGCTTGTTAAAGACCTTGAGGCAGAATTTGACGAAAAGATTAAGGATAAAAAAGCAAATATTCAGGTTTCTGACTTAGGAAACATTAAAATTATACCTTTTCAGATAAGACAGTTATTTTTAAATGTTATTGGTAACTCCTTTAAATTTTCTAAAGAAGAGGTTCCTCTTGAAATTAATATTAAAGGAAAAATAGTGAGCGGGTCTGAAGTAAAGTTCGACAAATTAGAGGCTGACAAAAAATATCTGCAGGTTGAAATTTCAGATAATGGAATTGGTTTTGACCCTCAATACAAAGACAGAATTTTTGAAGTTTTTCAAAGGTTGCATAGTTTTGAAGAATACCATGGAACGGGTATTGGACTTGCAATTTGCAAGAGGATCGCCGAAAATCATCATGGGTGCATAACTGCCGAGGGGCAACTTGATAAAGGAACCCGGGTGGATATTTATCTGCTTGCAGAATAAAATATAATTCACGTTCGGCGTATCCAAAGGCATTCGACACAGTTCCCGATACGCTTTTCCACTTCGCTAAAAGTTACTATAATTTACCTTTATATATCGTTGATTCTCAGTTTTTTTTTCGCCGTTCTTTTTCTTGATAAGGGCAAACATGTATTGCATGTTTGAGCCGGTAAGTGCGCTAGAACCAAAAATCAATACTGCAAAGTATTTGTCTAAAAACACGAAAGCATCAAGCCGGATACAGAAGCGCTTTGCGAGAGACAACTGCATCCTACGCACGGACCAAGCTTTTAATGCTTCCATGTTTTCTTAACGCCAAATTCTTTGAGGTCTGACAACCATATTCCATAAAGTCACTTTTATTGATTTCCGCGGAATTATCCCTCAAACTGACAGATTCCTTGTCATGTCAGGTAGAGCAAGTTAAAATGATGTGCGGATCGAGACGCTTTCAACACAGTTCCCGAAACGTTTTTCCGCTGTGGGACAATGCTACTCGAACTGACGAATACAATTCACTGGGTAGAGCATGGTAAAACGGTGCTTTCGTAACGAGAAGCAATTAACACATATAACGTTGAAGTGGTAGAGGTAATTGATCTAACTTAATTCTTATCAAGAAATTGTTCTATCCAAAGGCGGGCTTCTTTTTCTTCTGAAAAAACTTTAGTAGGAAAGGGTAGGGGCTTTAAACCAAGGTACAGGTTCGACATCATTCTTCCCAAAGCGGTGTTGGTTACAAATGCAATAGCCGTAAACATTGTAGGTAACTGTGTACTGTTATATTCTCTGGCTTCACGCGATAAATTACTTGTTTGATTAATGTCGATAATAGCACATACTTTTTTGCCTTGAAGAATTTCTTTCAGGGCATTCGTTTGCGTTTTATTTACTTCCAGAGAGATCTCTTCCGATTTTTTGCCTATTACAAACAAGATACCCTTATCGAACCAAAAGGTGCTGGTAGTGTTTTCATATACCTTTGCGGTTTTGGGTATTTGCATTTAATTTAACTGTTGGTGCACCAAATGTACGTCTTTTAATTCATTAATGCTACTTTTGTGAAATGAACAGGGAAGAGTTATTTACCTTTATAAATAAGATTGATGATCCCCTTAAAGATTCGGCGAAGATTCTTTCTAATTTACATTACACCCATCATTATCTGATTGAAAAGTACAAGCGGCTTCTTGAAAAGTACGCTCTTACGCCCATTCAATCGAATGTTTTGGGTATTATTCACCACTCATTTCCCAAATCCTTGTCACTCGAAGAAATCAAGGAAATGGTGCTGGAACCTAATTCTGACGTATCGCGTACGGTTGTTCGTTTGGCCGAAAAAGGTTTCGTGGAAAAAGTAATCAATAAAGATAATCGCCGGAAAGTTTCCATTAAAGCAACTTCTAAAGGAATAAAAGCCATGGAAAAAATGATGGTAGATTCAGCATTCACAAAATTTACCTCGCAAATTTCGTTAAAAGAGGCAAGGGAATTTATTAAAACTCTTTCTAAGCTTAGAGCAGAGTAATAGGTAATTCCGGGGCAACTTATTCACATTAATCATAAAAATTCTTATATTTGTTGCACCAAGAGTTGTTTTCGAGAAAGATTTTTTATGAACTTACCTTTAATAGATAAAACCAAATTTACTTTTCAGTACCTCACCAATTACGCTACTTACCTTTTATCTAACCGCCTTGAAGAGTTTGTTACTGTTTCGATTAGGTTTTGCAGGGAGGTAGATTTACCCATGTTAAAGCCTCTTAGTAAATTTTCAGAGAAAGAACTTGTTAACCTGAGCATGGAATCTAATCGCTTAATGCTGGAAGCTATTGCCAAAAACTCAATCGCTGAATATATTGAAGACAATACAAAAAAATGGATATCTAATAAGTTAGAGGTGATTGATAAAAATGAAATACTTGCCGAAGATCTTACCCTTGCTTTTTTTATAAGAAGAAAAACTTTCGCTCATTTTTTAGATTCCTATACCAAAAACGTAGTGCTTCAAAAGTTTATTATCGCTGAAACAGATGTTTACACTACCCAGGAAGAACTTATATCTTACAAAACTTATCTGGGTTTGCATAAATAAAATACGCTGAACACTTTCTGGTTTTAAATGCTGGCATAATTTTTTATTTTCTTTTGGAAAATTAAAATCTGTCCTATGCCAATTCTTTTGTTCTTACCTTTTATTCTTAATTTATTTACTATCGGGTTAATCATTCTCGACATTCGACTTTTTCAGGAATGGCACGAATGGAAAGGAACTTACTGTGATGATTACGCCAAGCGTTGTCTTTATGGCGCCATAGCTTTAACCCTTTATTCTTTGGCAGGAAGTATCCCATTAAAATATATCTTAAGCAAGAAACGCAAAAATGAAGACGAACCCAAACAGGAGCACAGCAGTAATCATGAGATGCTAGCCCGCCCAGATGGTTCCGTTATAAACATTGAGTTTTACGGCGACCCGGCGGCTCAGCCTGTTTTATTTGTTCACGGATGGATGGCAAACAGTACTGAATGGTATTATCAGAAAAAGTTTTTCGCCTCAACTAACAGGGTAATTTTAATTGATTTACCCGGTTTAGGTAAATCCAAGCGTCCGGATAATGCCGACTTTTCTCTGCAAAAAATGGCAAGCGATCTAGAAGCCGTTATACACCATTTAAAACTTCATAATGTAATATTATGGGGACATAGTATTGGTGGGATGACTATTTTAACCTACTGCACCCAGATAGGAAAAGATGTGAGTCAGCATGTAAAGGGCGTTATTCTTGAACATACAACTTTTACCAACCCCGTTTATACCGGAATTATGAGTGGTTTTTTTACTGCCATTGAAAAGCCCGTGCTATATCCTGCCTGTTATTTGATGATTGCCTTGTCGCCGCTTTTCTGGATTAATAAATGGATGAGTTATTTAAACGGGCATGCGCATGTATCCACACGTTTTACTTCATTCACGGGTACGCAAACTTCACAACAGCTTGATTTTATTACCCGGCTTTCTACCATTGCTCCGCCCTCGGTAACGGCCCGCGGAATGCTGGGAATGATGAAAACATATGATGTTACTGATACATTACCCTTACTAACGGTTCCCGCTCTTATTTTAGCCGCCGACAAAGACCGGTTAACCAAGCCTGTAGCCAGTGAATATATGCATAAGAATATTGCTTCTTCACAACTAATTACCGTAACACCGGGCGGACATCAGGGGTTAATTGAAAGGCACACCGAAGTTAATCTGGCAGCCAGCCGATTCATGGACGGATTAAAAAAACCAACAATAATATAAATTTTATAATTATGTTTAAAGAAATTAATAATGAAGATTTCTTTTTAAAATATGATTATAAAATTATTTAATGCAAATCAAAATAAATCAAAACCTTAAGTCGCTTATTAAAAGAAGGGATCCCGCTTCACACAAAGGTGATTTCGGACATGCTTTATTAATTGCCGGAAGTCCGGGTTTTATGGGGGCCTGCATGATTGCCGCCAAAGCATGCCTGCGTTCAGGAGTGGGTTTACTTACTTTAAATGTACCAATTGAAGAACGCTTTGCTTTGCAGGCAAGCGTTCCCGAAGCTATGTTAACGAACAGGGAAGAACCCGAAAATAATTTTGAAAAGTTTTCCGCCATTGGAATTGGACCTGGTATAGGCACCGGAATAGAATCAAGAAAACTTTTAGAAACACTTTTAAAAAAACATAGTGTCAGCCTAGTCTTAGATGCGGATGCTTTAAACCTTATTTCCCTTCATAATAAATTATGGGATAAAATTCCTAAACAAAGTATTATCACACCGCATCCGAAAGAGTTTGACCACCTTTTCGGGTCGCATAAAAATAATAATGACAGAATAAAAACTGCAGTTATAAAAGCCCGGGAATTAAATATTGTTATTGTTTTAAAAGACCACAACACCTTAGTGACATACAAAGGAGAATCTTTTTTTAATACTACCGGTAATGCAGGGCTTGCAAAAGGAGGCTCAGGTGATGCATTAACCGGAATCATTACGGCATTTTTAGCACAGGGGTATCTTCCATTTATATCGGCAAAGTTAGCTGTTTATCTGCATGGACTCGCCGCCGATATTACCTTAAAGGAACAAAGCGAAGAAAGCATGCTAATAACGGATGTTATTGATAATTTGGGAAAAGCGTTTAAATTGCTGCATAAATAATTTGTCTAAAAAAATTAAACATGCTCCTTATTAAATCTGTTTTATAGAATTATAATTTTCCCTCTTCCGAGTTTCCCATCAGCAGACCTTTTTAACAAGGTATAAATACCTGAAGAAATTCCATCTAAACGCAGAGTATAATAATTATCATACATGGCTTCGTAGGAAGTCATTAAACAGAGCTTTCCCGTAAAATCGTAAAGATAGAATGCAGCATATTCAAATGAAGCCGCCGGATCGTTTAAAATATTTACATATTCCGAAGTTGGATTTGGAAAAAAATTGAGGTCATACGTGGTTGTATTATTATCTATGCCGCACTTGTAGTCCCAACCACTCATTTGCTCTACTGCCCACTTCCGCTGCGATGTAATAAAGGGGAACATTCCGGGGTAATGTATTCTTAAAAGATAACCCGAATGTGAAAGTGATACATCATCTTCGTTTGTTTGTGTGAGTGAATTCTTAAATGAACCATACGAATTATAACGGTTAGGATCAGACTTATAAGTTTCATCAATTAACTTGTGCCGATCTACCATATATTTTCCTAAATGACTAACAGTAAAATTAGTTTGAATAAGTTCGCATACATTGTTAAGATATTCATCTTTATAGTCTTTGATCTCAAAAATTCTTTTTAGAAGCGGGCGCTTATCAAATTTATTTGCCGGCACAAGGTATCCTGTTAACAGATCGGTACCATTTAATACCTGAATATCCTGAAAGGTTTCATTCATGTCCCACGGAATCCATCTGAATTTACCGTCGGGGTGTTCATAGATAAAAAAGTTGTTTCCTCCTCCCCAATAACTGTCCCAGCTTCTTACACATTTTTCAATCGCCAGAATTTTAAGATAAGAATGAACATCAAAATTATTTTCAAGATACTCCCTGAAATTATCTGAATGATCATTATTTAAATGGTCAATAAAATTTAGGAGTTTAGACCAGTCATCAGCTGTGTTATTTGTAGTCAGCTTTAATCCCTGATCTTCATAAGGGGCTTTGTCCGGGCCTTTCCAGTCTAAGGCGACACTTGCCCCTCTGTCGGTCTTGTACAAATTGCCATCATTCATACTTCCTCCGAATTTTGCTTTTAAAAAAGTTTTGTCAACGTTTTCAATTACGAGGTATAAGCCTATGTATTCTCCGTTTACCCACACTTTTGTATAGGAAGTCCGGGAAGCAGGCGTTCCCGCGTCACGCAAAAGTTTTAGGCACACTACGTCGTGTAAAAGCGTGGGGTCATTTGTGAAATTATTAAGATTTATTTTTTTTAACCCGTCAAGATTTTGATTTGAGAATTCGTCAACTGAAATCTTAAGCGGTTTTTTTTTTCCAAAATTTGTGAGTGTGTTGGAAGCATTTCCTTTTTCGCGGAACCCGCAGTTAGTAAGCAAGGTACCATCCCAGCGTATATTACACGCATGATATTTTTCGGGATAAAGATCCGGACTGGCCATATTATGCGTAAAATCCAGCTCAAGCGTATCAAACCAATTGATTAGCTCTGTTTCAATAAAGAGTTCATGAATAAGGGTATCATTAAACACATTATTTCCGTTTTGGGAATATCCGTTTAATGCGAGGAAAAGAAATATGAAACACGTTAGTTTTTTCATTTTAGCGGAATCCTTCTTTCTCGGTTAAGAGTGTTGTAATATTTTTTAAAATTACGTTTTAAAAAGTGTGCGCCAACAGTTAAACTTACTCCGCTTTTATTGTTTTTATTCGCGATGTTGAATTGAAGTTCCAGTTTAACATGCAGACGAAGCTGTTCACTAATTTTTCGTTCAAATCCTGCATAAGGTTCAAGTGTAATTTGCGGACCGTTATTAAATTTTGCGTTCATAAAATTAATTTCTGATCCCGCGAAAAAAGAGTTTAGGGTGAGATAAGTAGTGCCGCGTAAATACTTTTGAAAGCCCAGCCCGTATTTTGTAACATGATAGGGCTTAGCGGGTATGGAAGTGATATGAAAGTAATATAATTTATTTCCGCGTCGTGCCGTACCGGCTTTTAATTGAAAGCCGGCTGTTTCAGCTGTTAAGGCTTCATTTCGGAAAACCGAGAAATAAGGTGATTTGTAATATCCGAAGTTTGCGCCAAACCAGAATGTTTTTAATTTTTTACCTCCGATGCTATCAACTTTCAGCCAGGGGATAATGAGTGTAGACTCATCAAGTTGTTTAAGTTTTATTTTAGTGGAATCACATTTAATAATTGTGCCTGTGTACGAATTCCCATCTTTTAAAAAAACTTCATCAGTCAGCAGCTTACGGTTATTAACGCAATTGCTCATCAATGCTATTAAAAAAAGAAGTAAAATAGTTTTATGAAAAGCCATGTTGTAAATATTCCTTAAGAAGTTAAATTAAAGTTAGGTGTTTTTTTACAACATTTAAACACTCATCTCTCGGCAGAAAAAGTTATCGCTTGATGCGTTTCCTGAATGTAAGCTAAATAAATTACCTTCTTTAAACGCTTTCAACAAAACCGCAAACGGAAAGTTATCTCAACGAGCTAAAAAATGACACTAACTTATTTAATTTTGAGAAGCTTTTGCTTCCTTACTTTTTTGCTGTCAGGTTAACGCCCATCGCGTATTTCCAAACAGCTTGTTTTTCTTCATCGCTCAAATGCGCTTTTGGTGCCATATTATCAATTGCTTTTGTAAGTCTTTCTTCAGTATAACCGGATACGTCTTTGGCTCCGTGACAGTTTGTGCAGGCTCCGTAATAAATACTGTGGCCTTTTTTAAGCTCTTCCATGGTTGTGGATGGCGATTTAGATTTTATAGCCGTTAACTGATTTTCGGTGGGCTCTGTGGAAGGGGCTTTAGCAACGGTTTTTTTAGATTTGCAAGCGCCGAATGCAAGGCTGATTGCCAAGGCTGAGATAAAAATATTTTTCATTTGTTGGTTTTTAAATGTTAGATGACTTGAAAGTAAAAGGGTTACAATATTTATTTGTTATTTAAAAATTGGCATGATAACGTTACAAGATAAAAAATATTTAATAATTTTTAAATCTTTTTTCATTTATAGGGAAGTAATTACATTATGTTGTAAAAATTAATTCCCACCGCTCTGCTCACATTTTTTGTCTTATGGGCTATAAGCCGCGAATAGGTTAAATTTTTATTCTTTTTATATAAGAGTGAAAACGCTTAATCCTATGGCATATTGATTGTAGAAAATTTATTAATCAACTATTTCGAATAATAATTTAATTTAATTTATATGTTAGCAATGGATTATAGGGGTCCGTACCGCATAAGGGTGACC
>JAOQAF010000022.1 GCA_025963735.1 Bacteroidota bacterium | reverse complement strand
TTTTTTTGCAGGAAAAAAACATACAAAAATAATTTTTGAAGGAACAGAAATAGTGAAGGATAGCACACACAGGGAATTTGCTTACCAGGCAATAGGCACCCTTACCATGAAAGGTGTTACCAAACCTGCAACCATTCATTTTAATTATATTGGAACCGAAGTAAAAGAAAGCGAAAAAGGCAAATATAAAGTGGCCGGCTTTGAAGGTAAAACGGTTGTTAACCGCACAGATTTTGGCATTGGCGCAGGCGGAGGCTTAGGCGACAATGTAACTTTAAACATAACACTGGAAGCGATACAGCACTAATACCTTTAAGATCTGAGAATTAGATTTAAGAACTCCAATTAAGAACCCTGCCTGAAAAGGTGGGGATTTTTATTTTGGAATTTACCACCTTCAGTTAATGGCACAGACGCTAACGGTTGTGTAAATAACGCGTCCCTTACCCAGTCCGTATCAGTTTGTACAGGACTTTCCGAAACAACTTATATAAATGATTTTATTTTTTATCCCAACCCTGCTTCAGGCATAGTTTATTTTCAATTGGCTTATTCAGATTTTGAAATCGAAATATTTAATTCATTTGGACAATTAATTCAAAAGAAAATAAAAACTTCAAACAAACAAATTGATATTTCTGATTTACCAAATGGCATGCATTATTTTAAAATTAAATCTGTTGTCGGGCTGAAAGTTTTTAAAATTATAAAAAGAATAAATTCTAAGAGGCGGGTTTGCTGTTTAAATAAGATTTTATTTTTTGCCGATCCGGGCCTCCCCTTCTTCGTAACGTGTAAAATAAATCATATTAATAAGAGCAATTATAATGCTGGCTCCGGCGCCTTCAAATAAAATAATTACTGAAGGAATGGAGTGCATCAGTCCGGCAGCATGTTTTGCAAGTATACCGGCTATATAAGGATCCATGTGCGCATATAAAAACAAAAACACACTGAATAAAAAAAACGAAAACACACCTGTGAAAAAAACTACGCAGTAAACCTGCAAAAAAGGAATAGGTTTGCCGGTTTGAGTGATCCACTTTTTAATCTGTATAAAAGTAACAAGCCATAAAATAAAATAATTTACCATTCGCAGACTTGTGACCTCCATCAGGTTAAACACGCGCATTAATAATAAAAAAACAATGTATAAAATACAGCACATGCTTCCATAAAGAAGTATGCTGTTTCTCATGTTTTTAAGGGATAATCTGGCAGCTTGCAACATTGGTAATTTGTTTTGATTGCTCATAAAAATAACGTGCCTTATCATTCCAACACCTTTTCCTTATAAAACTTATTTATCTTTACCCGGTTAAAATGAAAATAATTACCTATAATGTTAACGGTATTCGGGCAGCCATGGGCAAAGGCCTTATTGAATGGGTTAAACAAACTAATCCGGATGTATTATGCCTTCAGGAAATTAAAGCTACTCCCGAACAGGCAGGCGTGTTCGAATGGGAGGAAATGGGATATCATCATTACTGGTATCCGGCCCAAAAAAAAGGCTATAGTGGAGTTGCAATATTTTCAAAAACCCAACCCAAACATATTGAATATGGCTGCGGCATTAAAGCGTATGACGATGAAGGCCGCGTTCTGAGGGCAGATTTTGAAGATGTATCTGTCATGAGTGTTTATCATCCCAGCGGAAGCAGCGGTGAAGACCGGCAGGCTTTTAAAATGCAATGGCTGAAGGATTTTCGGGAGTACATTAACGAGCTAAAAAAATCAAAAGATAAATTAATTCTAAGCGGCGACTTTAATATTTGTCATAAAGCGATCGATATTCACAATCCGGTGTCAAACGCACGTAGCAGTGGTTTTTTACCTGAGGAACGCGAATGGATGGAACAGTTTTTTCAAAGCGGCTTTATTGACACCTTCCGTCATTTTAATAAAGAACCACATCACTATAGCTGGTGGAGTTACAGGTCCGGCGCACGGGCTAAAAATTTAGGGTGGCGGATAGATTACAATATGGCAACGCAAAACCTGGAAAGTATTCTCGAACGGTCGGTTATTCTTCCACTTGCCATGCACAGCGACCATTGCCCTGTACTTTTGGAATTATCCCAAAAAGGGTGATTTTAATAAGTCGGTGGAATATTTTCTTAAAAACATTAGGCAACTCCAATCTAAAACATATATTTGTTGCTTGAAACTACGTTAATAAAGCGTTATGAATAAATTATTTATTGCATCGGCCATTGCCCTTATTTTGTTGTCTTCCTGTAATCCCCAAAACAGTGATCATAACAGCAACAACTCCGAATTAAAAGGTGGGGTTTACATGGGCGGAATTTTAAGGGTGAATGAGGTTGAAGCTTTTAAAAGCTTAATGCCTATTTCAATCAACGAGGTTAATAGTTTCCATATTTCTACTCAGGTTTATGAAGGCTTGGTGAAGTTTAATCAAAACGATCTTAGTATTATTCCCGGTATAGCAAAGAGCTGGGATATAAGTGAAGATAAAAGCGAATATATTTTTCATTTAAGATCCAATGCGAAATTTCATAACGACCCTTGTTTTCCAAATGGCCAGGGCCGCAGCGCCACTGCCACAGATTTTAAATATTGTTTTGAAAGACTTTGCACAAACGATCCGAGTAATAGTCAGTTTGATGTTACTTTTAAAGATCGCGTAGAAGGTGCCAACGAACATTTTGAGGCTTCAAAAGCAGGCAAAGCGCCCGGCGTTAAAGGCGTTACCGTAGTTAATGATACCACTCTTAAAATTAAACTGATTCATGCTGATGCGAGTTTCATGAACGTATTGTGCATGCCAGGCTGTTATGTTTATCCTAAGGAAGCGGTTACAAAATACGCGAATGATATGCGAATCCGTTGTGTTGGTACAGGCCCTTTCTTTGTGGAAACGGTTAAAGAAGGAGAAGTTGTAATCATGAAAAAGCACGCCAATTATTGGGGTGTTGATAAGGATGGCAATAAACTTCCATACCTTGATGGAATCAAATGGTCATTCATCCGCGATAAAAAATCTGAAATACTTGAATTCAAAAGCGGCCGTTTAGACATGGTTTATCGTATTCCAGTTGAAATGTTCCATGAATTTATGGGAGATCTTGAAAACGCTAAAAACCGTAATGCGGAATTTGAAATTGTTTCTTCAACAGCATTAAACACTCACTTTTATGGGTTTAACCCAATTGCTAACCCCGTGTTTGCCAAAAAAGAAGTGCGTTTAGCCTTTAACCTGGCCATTGATCGCCATAAGATTGCAGATTTCACCATTCAGGGCGAAGGAACTTCTGCTGATTATGGAATGGTTCCCTACACTGAAGGATTTGAAAAAGCAGGATATAATTTTAAGTCTTTAAAAGGTTATACTTTCGATCCGGAAAAAGCTAAAGAATTAATGAAGAAAGCCGGTTACCCGAATGGTAAAGGTTTTCCTGAAATTACACTTGAAATTAACAGCGGAGGCGGTGATAGAAATATTTTAATTGCTGAAGTTGTACAAAAAATGCTTAAAGATAACCTTGGAATTACTGTAAATATCAATACAGTGCCTTTCCCTGAACATATTGAAAATGTACAAACAGGAAAAAGTGATTTCTTCCGTTATGCTTGGGTAAGTGATTATCCTGATCCTGAATCCTTCCTTACTTTATTTTATGGTAAGCACGTTCCTGCTTCGCCTAGCGAAAAGTCTTACATCAATTATTTCCGTTACAAAAACTCCCGTTTTGATTCTCTCTTTATGGCAGCGCGTCTTGAACCGGATAACTCTAAACGTTATGCCATGCTTACCCAGGCTGAAGCCATTGTTTTAGAAGACGCTCCTTTTATGCCAATTTTTTATGATGAGAACTTCAGATTGGAACAAAAAAACGTACGGAATCTTCCTGAAAATCCTATGAATTTAATGGATATGGCCACAACTTATCTTATACCGCCGGATAAAATGGCCAAAAAATAAAATTAAAAAAGATTAAAAATCCCGGCCTTTACAGACCGGGATTTTTTTATTAAGCAATTGTGAGTAATTTTAGTTTGTGCAGCAACAGTATCTGATTATAGTAGCGGGCGGAACCGGCACCCGAATGCAAAATGATGTTCCCAAACAATTTGTAAAGCTTAACGGCAAAGAAATTATTATTCGTTCAATCGAAAAATTTATCAGCTATAATAAGAATCTTCATATTATAATAGTTGTACACGAAAACTATCTTGATCTTTTAAAAGAATTATTAAAGCGTTACAACCTGCTGAATATAAACATTGTTGCCGGAGGCGAAACCCGTTATCATTCGGTTAAAAACGGACTTGGTTTAATTAATGAAAGTAATGCCCTTGTTGGAATACACGATGCGGCAAGGCCCTTGGTGAGTGAGCTAACCATAAGAAGGTGTTTTGAAGTTGCCGCTGTTAAAGGAAACGCTGTGCCATGCTTGCCTGTATCGGATAGCCTCAGAGAAGTAATAAATGAAAAAAATCAGTCCGTTAAAAGAAACAATTTCAGAATCATTCAAACACCGCAATGTTTTTTAGCGTCGCAATTAAAAATAGCTTTTCAATTACCTTATAGCGATAATTTTACGGATGACGCTTCAGTTGTGGAAGCTAGCGGAATTGACATTCATCTTGTTGAAGGAAACGAGGAAAATATTAAAATAACTTTACCTAAAGATCTGTTAATAGCCAAAATATTTTTAGAAAATGAATAATGACGATATCTGCGAAGCACTGGAACTGAGCGGTAAATTACTGGAACTGCATGGTGAAAACCCTTTTAAAATAAAAGCCTATACTAATTCAGCCTACAAACTTTCTAAATTAAGATATGACTTCGAAGGGAAATCCCTTAAAGACATTGAATCCATTGAAGGAATAGGAAAAAGTATTTCAACTAAAATTATTGAATTAATTCAAACCGGCAGCACAACTGAATTACAGGAACTCATTAACAAAACTCCTGTAGGAGTAGTACAAATGCTTTCCGTTAAAGGCCTTGGTCCTAAAAAAGTGGGACAACTTTGGCGTGAGCTCCAAATTGAAAATGTAGGGGAATTATTATATGCCTGTAACGAAAACCGATTAATAACCCTTAAAGGTTTTGGGTCTAAAACACAGGAAGCTGTAAAACAAAGCATCGAATTTAAATTTGCTAATTCACGTAAACAACATTATGCGGCGATAGAGCCATGGGTTCGAAAGCTGATTGACTTCATTTCGGAACACCAGCCCCAACTAACGGTTATGGCAGTTGGACAATTTCGCCGCAAATGTGAAGTGATTGATGAAATAGAAATATTAACGGACGGTGAAAAAACAATTGATACAGCGCAGCTTGAATCCTCAATTCCTGTTCAGATAAAATATAAATCTTCTTCGCCGGAAGAATTTTATTACACTTTATTTGAACTCACCGGAACGTCTGAACATCTTCAACAATCGGGCTTCTATGAACTTCATTCAAAATTATTTACAGATGAAGAAGAAATATATTCAGAGCTGGGTCTCCAATACATCGAGCCTGAACTTCGTGAAGGCCTTAAAGAAATTACACTGGCCCGGGAAAATAAAATTCCGGAGTTGATTGAATTCGCCGATCTTAAAGGTATTCTTCACAATCATTCTCTTTACAGCGACGGGGTGCATTCACTTAAAGAAATGGCCGATCATTGTAAGAATATGGGTTTTGAATATTTCGGCATTTGCGATCACTCAAAAACTGCTTTCTACGCGCAAGGTTTAAGTATTGAAAAAGTTATTATCCAGCAAAATGAAATTGATAAACTCAATTCCGCTTACAATGGGTTTAAAATTTTAAAAGGAATTGAAAGTGATATTTTAAATGACGGGTCGCTTGATTACCCTGAAGAGATTTTAAAAACATTTGATTTTATTGTTGCTTCTATTCATTCAAATTTTA
>JAOQAF010000172.1 GCA_025963735.1 Bacteroidota bacterium | reverse complement strand
TAGCTTTCTCAGCCAGTATAGCCACGCGCCGGATGAACCATAATCCAAAGAACAAAACTAACAGAGCGGCAACAACTTTTGGAGTATAGGCAACAAAATGATTATAAAATTTATTGGCCCACTGAGTTAACACACTTTCTTCCGCAATAATTTTTTCCTTCACATGGCCAACCTCCGGAATAAGTTTTGCAAGGCCTGAAACAGTATCTAAAAAATAAATCATATTATAAATTTTTTTACCTTCACAAAGCTATTAAAAAAACATGCACAAGTATTTATTCTTAGTAATCATTTTGTTTTCGCAGTTTACCAAAGCCCAGACTATTAATGATAGCAGTGAAATAGCCTTTCAAAAAAAACGGAATTGGGACACCTTAAAATATCAGAAATTTGACTATGTATTAATTGTTGGACTTTACCAGCAACACAGGAGCTTTAATAATGAATTCCAGCAAATAATTAATAAGGATACCAGTGGACTCTCCTTACATTCTTACATGGCTGAATCGCAATTAATTTCCGGCGTATCTATCAATTACGACAAATTTTCTCTTTCTTTTGGTACACGAAGTTCACCGCAAAGTGAAAGCTCGGGCAAGGGTTATACAAAAGCATTTAATGTTGGATTGAATATAGGAGATAACAGATATCTTCTTGAAAATTACTACCGGCGGTTTGTCGGGTTTTATAACCGCAACACGCCAAATTTCGATAGTTCATTCAAGCGTACCGGTCAGTATTATCTTAAGCCCAACCTTACAAGTGCGATGCTTATGTCCCGCATCATGTACTTTACCAATTACAACAACTTTTCATTTAAATCGGGCTTCGGATGCAATTACAGGCAACTAAAGAGTGCTGCAACGTGGATTGTTGGCGCAAGTTTTAGTGTTTATAATTTTAATAATGACAGTGCGATTTTACCTCTAAAAGCCCGTCCATTATTTAATGATTATTCGGAGATACAAGGTTTTCGGTCCGTTAATTTTGCCGGGAATGTTGGGGCCGCCGCTACTATAGTCCTTTTCAAGGCGTGGTTCATAAGTGGCTATTTTACACTTGGTCCTGAACAACAATGGCGAAACTATAATTTAGGTGATCATTACCGGAACATTTCCGTTATCTCAGTAAGCGGTACAGGAAGGCTTTCACTTGGATTAAATTTAAAGCGCTTTTACATGCTGGGGTCCTATACAAATGATTATAATCTATTTAACAGCAGTGCCATTAATTTTAAATCTGAATCAATTACAGGCAATTTTACCTTCGGTTGGCGCTTTCATACCGGAACACCCACGTTTTATCGTAAATTTCAACAAAGTAAATTCTATAAATTATTTTGAAAAACCTGATCCTTATTTTTATAACGTTTCTCAGTATTTCATGTAAACAAAATTTACAGGTTGCTGATCTTATTATTCATAACGCAAAAATTTATACTGTTGATTCGGTTTTTAAGGTGGTGGAAGCCATTGCAATTAAAGATGGGAAAATACTTTTGGCCGGAAGTAATAACGAAGTTTTCGAAAAATATACCGGTACAAAAGTACAGGATGCCGGTGGTAAATTTATTTATCCGGGGTTTATAGACGCGCATTGCCATTTTTATGCGTACGGTAAAGGATTAAATGAAATTAATCTTGTTGGCACACGATCATTTAATGAAGTAATTGAAAGAGCAACCACCTATTGTAAAGAACACAGTATTTCTAATGAGTCTCTTAAACAACCTTCAGAAAATACCTTCACCTGGCTCATTGGCAGAGGTTGGGACCAGAATGACTGGGAGGTTAAAGAATATCCCGACAGAAAACAACTGGATTCTTTGTTTCCGGATAGGCCCGTAGTTTTAAAAAGAATAGATGGTCATGCTGCACTTGCAAACGGAGCAGCGCTAAACATGGCGGGCTTTACTCCAAAAACCAAAATTAAAGGCGGAGAATTAATTCTTAAAAACAATCAACTCACAGGTGTTTTAGTTGATAACGCCGCCGATTCTCTTGAAAAACTTATTTCTAAGCCAGATAAAGAATTGATTAAAAAAATGTTGCTTAAAGCTCAGGCCAATTGTCTTAACATGGGCTTAACCACCGTTGATGATGCGGGCCTGGATAAGAATGTAATTGACATCATTGATGAATTGCAGAAAGAAGGAGTCTTAAAAATTAAGGTATATGCCATGTTAACTCCTAATAAAGAAAATATGGAGTATTATTTAAAACACGGAAAATATAAAACGAGAAAACTAACGGTTTGCTCCTTTAAATTTTATGGCGATGGTGCATTAGGTTCGCGCGGCGCTTGTTTGCTTAACGACTATTCAGATAAGCCTGATTGGAAAGGATTTTTGCTTCATGCGCCTGAATATTATAAAACGAACGCCGAGTTAATGGAAAAAAATGGATTTCAAATGAACATACATTGTATTGGTGATTCGTCAGTAAGATTAATGCTGGGAATCATTTCTTCATTAAGTATTAAAAATAAAAATATGAGATGGAGGATAGAGCATGCGCAGATTGTTAGTCGCGGGGACCTTCAATTGTTCAAAAAAACCGGCATTATCCCTTCTGTGCAACCAACGCACGCTACCAGCGACATGTATTGGGCTGAGAAACGTTTAGGAAGACAAAGAATAAAATATGCCTACGCATATAAAAGTCTTTTAGAATCGTCGGGCCGGATAGCTCTTGGCACAGACTTTCCTGTGGAGGACATATCTCCTTTCAAAACATTTTACGCCGCGATTTTTCGTGAAGATCCGGAAGGGTTTCCAAAAGGCGGGTTTCAGATGGAGAATGCTTTAACCCGCGAAGAAACCTTAAAAGGAATGACTATCTGGGCAGCTTATTCAAACTTTGAAGAAAAAGAAAAAGGCAGCCTTGAAAGCGGCAAGTGGGCCGACTTTATTGTTCTTGACACTGATCTTATGGAGTGTAAGAAAGAGCAGGTATTAAAAACAAAAGTCCTGACTACATTTATTAATGGAGAAGAAGTTTATAAAAATTAAGTATGAGTTATAAGAGTTTAAATGAGTGCATAATTGATCTTGAAAAAAACGGAATGCTTATTCGTATTAAAGAAGAAGTGGATCCCGAACTGGAGATGGCAACTATTCATTTAAAAATGTTTGCTAAAAAAGGTCCGGCCATTTTATTTGAAAAAGTAAAGGGAAGCAAGTACCAGGCCGTTAGTAATTTATTTGGAACATTAGAACGCAGTAAATTTATTTTCAGGGATAATCTTGAAAATATGCAGGAGCTTGTAAAACTTCGAAACAACCCGCTTAGTGTATTAAAACATCCTTTAAAATACGCGTCCACCGGAATGGCCGCGCTCAAAGCGCTTCCAAGAAAAGGCTCCTTTTCATCGGCAGGCTTTAATGAAATACAAATCAGTGATTTGCCCTTAATAAAACACTGGCCAATGGATGGAGGTGCATTTGTAACGCTTCCGCAGGTATATTCTGAAGATCTGGATAAGCCCGGTGTGATGGCTTCTAATCTCGGGATGTATCGCATTCAATTAACTGGAAATGATTATATATTAAATAAAGAAATCGGATTGCATTATCAGTTGCACAGAGGTATTGGCATTCATCAAAATAAAACAAATAAAAAGGGTGTGCCGTTGAAGGTAAGTATTTTTGTAGGCGGTCCTCCAGGTCATACGCTGGCTGCGGTAATGCCGTTGCCGGAAGGAATCAGTGAGTTAACGTTTGCGGGCGCATTAGGCGGAAGAAGATTTCGTTATGATTATGTTGACGGATTTTGTGTGTCGCTGGATGCTGATTTTGTTATTACGGGGGAAGTTTATCCCAATGAAAATAAGCCGGAAGGGCCGTTTGGCGATCATTTGGGTTATTATAGTTTAAAGCACGATTTCCCGTTAATGAAAGTTCATAAAGTATACGCAAAAAAAAATGCGATATGGCCTTTTACTGTTGTTGGTCGACCACCGCAGGAAGACACTGCCTTTGGAGCTTTGATCCATGAAATTAGTGGAACTGCTATTCCACATGAAATTCCGGGGGTAAAAGAAGTGCATGCAGTTGATGCCGCAGGGGTACATCCTTTATTACTTGCTGTAGGCAGTGAAAGATACACGCCGTATCTAAAAACAAAACGTCCGGCCGAGATTCTTACTCAGGCTAACAGAATTTTAGGAACTGGCCAACTCAGTCTTGCAAAATATTTATTCATCAGCGGCGGCGAGAATGAAATTAATTGCCACGATACACGTGCTTTTTTTAAACATGTTTTTGAAAGAGTGGACCTGACACGCGACCTTCATTTTTATACAAAGACTACAATAGACACGCTGGACTATAGCGGGAACTCTATAAATGAGGGAAGCAAATTAGTGGTTGCGGCTTATGGAGATAAACTTAGAGAATTAACACGCACTGTTCCGGAATGTTTAAACAGTGCGTCATTTATTTTTAAACCTGTGGCATTAATGGAAGGTGTTATTGGCTTGCAGCTAAATAAATTTACGGACTATAATAATTCGAAAGGGGAAATTAAGCAACTTGAAGATTTTATACTTTCTAATAACGGGGAGTTTGCAGGAATTGTTCAAATCGTTATCTATGACGATTTTGAATTTAAAACCAACAGTGAAAACTTAAATGATTATGTATGGATCACCTATACACGCAGTAACCCCAGCCATGATGTTTACGGCGTAAATGTAAATACGGAGAATAAACACTGGGGCTGCAAAGGGCCGATGATTATTGATGCGCGGAAGAAACCACACCATGCTCCTGAATTAAAATTAGATGCTGAGGTTGAAAAACGAATTGAAAGATTTAAACTTAATTTGTAACAATAAACTAAAGTTCTTCCTGAATTTCAAGCCAACGTGTAGATTTTTTTTCAAGTTCAGAATTAATATATTTTAGCTCGGCGCTTATTTTTTGAACCTTATCAAAATCAGAAGTGGAGTTGATCAATTCATCCTCAAAATTCTTTTTCTTCATTTCAAGTTCAGGAATTTCTGCTTCGAGAGTTTCTAATTCGCGCTGAACTTTATATGATAATTTTTTTGCCGGCATATCGCTCATTAACTTTTCCTTTACCTTGGCAATAATAGCGGGCTCAATTTCAAGTTTAGGAATTTCTTCACCTTTATGTGTACTTTTCCAATTCCGGTATTCAGTATAATTACCCGGGAAGTCTTTGATAGTTCCGGTTCCTTCCAGCACAAATGTGTGATCTACCAAACGATCGATAAAATAACGATCGTGAGACACAATCAAAACACAACCTTTAAATTCTTCAAGAAAATCCTCCAGCGTTTGAAGAGTAACAATATCAAGGTCATTGGTGGGCTCATCAAGAATTAAAAAATTAGGATTTTTCATTAACACGGTTAACAAATACAGTCTTCTTTTTTCTCCGCCGCTTAAAGTATGCGCGTAACTGAACTGAACATTGGGAGGAAAGTTAAATCGGGTTAGAAGGCTTGATGCCGATAAACTTGTACCGTTAGCCAAGGGAATATGATCAGCAATATCACGAACAATTTCAATTATCCTTTTGTCATTATTAATTATTAGTCCGCCTTGTGAATAATAACCAAACACAATGGTTTCACCAAGTTGAACTTTTCCTGAATCTACATCTTCTTTTCCCTGAATAATATTTAACAAGGTTGTTTTACCAACACCATTTTTTCCAACAACGCCTATTTTTTCACCGGGAAT
>JAOQAF010000261.1 GCA_025963735.1 Bacteroidota bacterium | reverse complement strand
AGATGATTGCATGTATAAAGTCTGTACGATTTGCTATAGACATACGAACTAAACTTTTCCTTATTACCTGATATTTTGGCAGTTAAATAAAATTATTTACATTTACGAGTTAGTAAATTAGGCCTCTATAGAGTTAATAATAAAATTTTAAGCTATTTATTATGTATTTTAGCTTTTAAAACATCGCATATATATGAAACGAATTCTCCCCTGCTTTTTTGTTTTACTGTTTTTGGCACTATCCCAAAGTTTAACAGCGCAGGTTTTTTGGACTGAAACATTTGGAACTGGTACGTGTGCCGGTCAAGGGAATGTTGCCTCCACAGGCGTTCCTACGGCATCCAATGGCGCCTGGACTATTAGCAATGGTACGGGCCTTCCTAATGGTGTAGATGCTAATGAATGGTTTATCAGTTCTACCGAAGCGGGAATGGGAGTTGGAAGTTGTGGAGACGGGTGTTTAAGCGGAACAGGTGGTGGATTGACCAACAGAACTCTTCATGTCGGATCTAATTCCTTTGGTATTATTGATCCGGGAGCTGCTTATTTGGCTGGCGGGTCAAATTTTGATACAAATAAACAAGCTGAATCACCAACCATAAATTGCACAGGTAGAACGAACATAACCCTTGCTCTGGGCTATTTTGTAGAGGGTATTGCGGGAGTGGATTACGCTGAGTTATTATATTCTGCCAATAATGGCGGTACCTGGAGTGTGCTAGGGCCATTGCCAACAACCAACAATACTGCAGCATGTACCGGCACCGCTGCAGGCCAGGGTATATGGACAGCTTTATCAATTCCTCTACCGGCAAGCGCTAATAATAATGCAACTGTAAAGCTGGCAATCAGATGGGAAAGCAGCGATCCATTTGGAGCAGATCCTTCAATAGCAATAGACGACGTGGTTTTAGCCACGACCGCAGCTATCAGTTTTACTATTCCTTCTACAGCCTGTGCTAACCAAACGGTTCAGGCAACTGTAACTTCCAGCATTGCCGGAACAACATCCTATTCGTGGACATCAACTCCGGGAGGCGCGGTATTTGTTCCGGCAACAAGCGGTTCGCCTGCAGTATCCTTTCCTTCGGCAGGTGCTTATACGGTTACTGTTTTCGCTTTAAACGGTGCTTCTGTTTTAGGTAGTTCAACACAAACTATTACCGTTAATACTCAACCTACAGTGGCTGTAGTTCCTGCAACACAAACAATATGTGCAGGTAACACCGCCACTTTAACGGCTAATGCTACTGCAGGCTCTACCTTTCAATGGGCCACAGGAACTTTCCCGTTAATCACCCCTTTAGGAACCGCTTCTACGCAAACCGTTAGCCCCGCGGCTACAACTTCATACAGCGTTCTCGCCACAATAGGTTCATGTACAGCATTTGCTACTACTACTGTTACAATTGGGTCTAATCTTACCATCAATGCCACCGCATCTGCTACCCAGGTTTGTAACGGCGCAGCAACAACTTTATCCGCATCGGGTGCAACCTCCTATACCTGGGCATCGCCTTCAAACAATAATATTGGTACCTCCCCTTCAGTAGTAGTTACGCCATCCGTAAATACAACCTATACGGTTACCGGAAGTAATGGTTCCTGCACCGGCACCCAAACAATTTCAATAAATGTAACAAACAATGTGGCTTATACCGTGAGTGCAACAGCAGCAACGGTTTGTCCCGGGCAACCGGTTGGTTTAACTGTTACAGGTGGAGTTAATTATACATGGTCGCCTGCATCCAGTTTAAGTTCCCCTACCGGTTCGGCAGTAATTGCCTCACCACAAATTCCGACAACGTATACGGTTGTAGGAAATAACGGGGCAGGATGTAACGGGAGCGGTTTTATTACCATTAATATGGCCTCAGCATCCCCTCTACAGGTAGTATCAACTGCCTCTGCGGTGTGTACAGGTTTTTCTTCCACTTTAACCGCATCAGGCGCAACCTCATATACCTGGAGCGGTTCTACGATGTCAACTACTGTTAATCAATCATCCATTGCAGTTGGTCCGGGATCATATACTGTTCAAGGATCAAATGGCGGAAGTTGTGCTTCTCAGACAGTAGTTAGCGTTAGTCTTGCGCCTCCGTTAAATGTTGCTGCTTCCCAAAATAGTTTTACTACTTGTATTGCCAATAACTTCCCTAAATTTTCTAAACCTGTGCAGCTAACAGCAAGCGGCGCATCTTCTTATAACTGGTTTCCATGTAATTCATATATTTCCATTTGTATTGGTCCGGTTGTTCAGGTGAGACCACCAACTTCAACCTGTTATACCATTACAGGTAATACTTCGGTATGTTCCGGTTCAGCTGTTATATGCGTAACGGTAATACCTCAATATACCGTTACGGTAACTCCGCCTTTACCAATTATGTGTACCGGAGATTCATTAAAATTAAAGGTTGCCAACATTGGCACGGTTTCTGTGGCTCCATTCACTTACAGCTGGGCAGATCCTGAACCCATAAGTATCTATAACCCGCTCGATTTCTCGGTAACGGCATTTCCAACCAACACCACCACTAACCCGCGTTCGGTGACTTATACCACCGAGGTGTTAGATTCAAGGGGTTGTATTTCTGTAGAAAAACTTGTAACGGTTACAGTTGTACCACGGCCTATTACCGCTGTTTCTATTCCAACTATAAATGGTGTGCCTACCAATACGCTTTGTTTCGTAGGGAATTCAACAGGTGTGCCGGATGTAACTCTAACTTTATGCGCTAATAATACAAACAGTCTTCCGCCGCAATATAACCCTACCTTTACCTGGGTGCCAACATACACTACACCGGCCGGTCCTATTCTTACACAAAACCCTACGAGCGGTCCACAATCCTGTGTAATAGTTTCGGCTCCTCACCGAACGCCAACTCCTATGACATTTACAGTCGTCTCGGGCTACAATGGAATTCCGGGTTGCCGGCGGGAAGATACTGTTTCCGTTATAGCTGTTGACTGTCGTTCTGTTACACCGTTTTCATTTACTACTGCAACTACAAATGATACTATTTGTTCAAGGCAATGTATCACTTATCTGGCGCCACAGGATACAACATTTGGGGGTCCGCTAACATATACATGGAATTTCCCGGGAGGTAATCCGAACGTTTCCAATTTGAAAAATCCAACAGTATGTTATAATTTACCAGGCAGGTACAACGCCCTTCTTACTGTTCATAATCCATATCCTTTGGCTAATGCCGCGGGAAGTTCTTATACCAGAGGATATTTAAATTTTATAAAAGTTGTAGATATTCCTAATCCGCAAATATTGCCGCAAATAATCTTTCAAAGGAACCCTAAGGATACTGTCATCAGGTTTGGAGCATCCATTGTTCTTACCGCCACCAACGCCGTAAGTTACATCTGGGATCCTCCTTATAACATTTCTCCATTAACCGGTTCGGTAGTAACTGTTAATCCATTACAAACAACCCAGTATCACGTTAAAGGATATAACAGTTCGCAGTGTTACTCCAATGATACTATTAATGTTATTGTAATTGATGATTGCGGAGAGATGTTTGTTCCAAATGCGTTTTCACCGAACGGTGACGGGGCTAACGATAAGTTATATGTCAGGGGCTTATGTCTTGAAACCCTTACCTTTTTGGTGTTTAACCGATGGGGAGAAAAAGTATTTGAAACAAATGATAAATCCATTGGATGGGATGGAACATATAAAGGTGAATTGCTGAATACCGGGGTATTTGTTTTCAGGCTTGAAGGTAAAACATATGATGGCAAAGGCTATAGTATGAAAGGGAATGTTACACTAGTCAGGTAAAAAAGAGAATATTATGCAAAAGAAACATATACTTTTTGGGTTTGCCTGCGCTTTAATTTTAAATCAATTAAAAGCACAGGATATTCATTTTTCGCAATATACCGAGATACCAAGTACTATTAATCCTGCTTTGGCGGGAGTTAGTTATGATACCCGGGTTATTGGTCAATACCGCACGCAGTGGGGCAGTGTAGGAAAGGCTTATAATACATATGGTCTTTCCTTTGAACAGGCGATTAAAAATAAAAAATTAAAAGGTAATTATTTCGCGATCTGCGCGAATATTTTCAGAGACCTTGCCGGTGACGCTAAAATGGGAATGTTGAATCCGAATTTCGGTATCGCTTATATTCAGAAAATAAACAAGCGCACTAAAATTTCGGGTGGGGTACAGGGGGGATTTGTTTACCGTACCATTGATATTTCGAAATTAAAATGGGATAATCAGTTTAACGGGTATGAATACGATCCTAACCGCGCAAGTGGTGAAGCAGAGGTTCCAAGAAGCGCCATCAGCTCTTACGATCTTGGGGGCGGGGTAAATTTTAATTATGCACAAAGCGAAAAGTTTATCAGCGCAAAGGATGGTAATAAAGCTAATTTCGGTGTTTCTGCATTTCATTACGAAATTCCGAGAAATTCTTTTTTTAGTTCAAACGAAAAATTATATACACGTTATTGCGCTTATTTTAACGGAGACTTTAATATTCCCGGAACTAAAAATGCCGTTATGCCTAGCTTTATATACATGAAGCAGGGTAAGAACACTGAATTTGTTATCGGAGCAATGTATAAGTTTATACTCGTTGATCAATCAATGTATACAGCAATCAAGAAACCTTCGGCTTTTTCAGTTGGTGTTCAATACCGTTATAAAGACGCAATTATTCCATGCCTTTTAATGCAATATGATAAATACGCATTTGGATTTGCTTACGACATAAACGTTTCCGCTCTTACACCTGCATCAAAACGAAATGGTGCCATGGAGGTTATGTTGCGTTACAACATGTCTCCGGGTTACGGTAAAAATCTCGGCAGAGGAGATCAGAAAGCTTCTTATTAAAGAACAGGCGTTAGAGAGTTCTAACGCCTTTTTTATTATCACACTTGACTTGTAACGCTTTTTTTGTAATTTAGTAATAACGAATTAAAAATGCTTTATGTCCAATGGTAGCTTCGCGTTTAAACAGTTTACTATAAAGCAGGATAAATGTGCCATGAAAGTTGGCACCGACGCAGTTTTGCTGGGCGCCTGGATATATCCGAACGGAAGTAAAAAAATATTGGATATAGGAACAGGTACCGGCATTATAGCTTTAATGCTTGCTCAAAAATCAAAGGCTGAAATCATTGCAATTGATATCGATAAATCAAGTACAGAACAGGCTAAAACCAATGTATTGGAAAGCAGTTTCAAAAACATCCAGGTTCTTCATGTATCACTTCAGGATCTTGCTAATACATCTGAAGAACGGTTTAATTTAATAGTTACAAATCCGCCGTATTTTATTGATTCATTGAAAAGCAGCAACGGTAACAGAACTATTGCACGACACGCTGATCTTTTACCTTTTGAGGATTTAATTGCGGGTGTAAAAAAATTACTGGATGAAAAAGGAAAGTTCTGTTTAATATTACCAAAAAACGAAGCCGCTATTTTCAGAGAAATGGCGAAACAAAAAGGACTGTATCTTTCAAAGTTGTTACGTATTAGAACCCGCTCTGATAAAGACACTGAAAAAAGGCACATTATGCAATTTGAATTTAAAGAAACCGAATTTTCTGAATCTACACTGGTTATTGAAAGCGACAGAAATATGAAATACTCTGATGAGTACAGAGAGTTAACTAAAGATTATTACCTTAATTTTTAGTTTTTATTTTAATGAATCTCCTTTACCATTAAAAAATGCCGGATCTGACCCCATAATAAAAAAGATTTTTCCTTAATGGAATAGCCGCACTCTTCATAAAATTTAACCGCGTTTTCACGTGCCTGCAGTTCGATCTCTGTTAATCCTAATTCCCTGCCTTTACTTTCTAAAAATTTAACAATCATTTTTCCCAGGCCTTTACCCTGATAATCGTCCGCAACTGCCATAAAACGAATCTGTCCTTTTTTATTTTCGTTTTCCTGCAGTCGTCCGCAGGCTATTACATTTCCTTTTTCGTTTGTAATGAAGGCGTTAATACTTGAATGTTCGAGATCATCCGTAGCGGTTTCCGCAGGCTGATCCCATGGTTGTCTTAAAACCTGATACCTGAGTTTAAGGATATGTTGCAGTTCCTCGGCAGTAGTTGCTACTTTAACCATTATTTTGAAATTTAAAAGCAATCCCCGAAACGTTAGTTATTTTCTTTCCCTGGAATTCGAAATTCCGAAGCATGTCCTTTGCTTCGGGCAATTCAAAAACTTCTTTCAGATTTCTGATTTTACCGACCGGAATTCCTTTATCGAGGCAACCGTTATACAGCTCTGCAAAATTAAATTCTTTAATATAATTATAAAGGATGTGGTATAACTGAGTGCGGTTTAATACCCTTGACTGGTTTGTTTTATATTTTAAATCTTTGGAAAGGCTTTGATAACTGATTAACTCACACAATGAGGTAAATTGTTTGTTGCTTCCGATGGCAAACGTAACCAGGTGTTTGTCTTTGGTTTCAAATAATTCGCCATAAGGCGCTATGTTAGGATGCAGGCTGCCACTAGCTTTTGGAAGTTGCTGCGCGATTAACCAATTAGTGGCCTGATTGGCGAGCGAAGCAACAGCACTGTCAAAAAGAGAAACCGAAACGCATGAGCCTTTGTTGGTTTTATAACGGTTTATAAGTGCAATTAAAACAGCTTCCTTCAGTTGATGTCCCGCTAACAAATCAATCATGGCTACCGGCATCTTTACAGGTTTGGAATTTGGCTCGCCATTCATAAACATGAAACCGCTTTCAGCCTGAAGAATAAGATCGTAAGCCGTGCGTGGAGAGTTGTGGCCGAAGCCGTTGATTGAAGCGTAAATTAAAAGAGGATTAATTTTCGAAAGCGCAGGATAATCTACCTGTAATTTTTCATCATCACCTTTTTTGTAATTAGAAATTAAAATGTCAGCGTTTTTTATCAGATCATATAACTGAGCAAGCTGTGAGGGAATGGTTAGGTCGAGCGAAACAAATTCTTTAAGTGTGTTTACGCTCCAGAAATACGCGCTGGCAGGGTCTTTTGGGTTCTCTGATTTTAATTTCCAGCTGCGGGTAACATCGCCGTTTGTTTTTAAGTTTTCAATTTTAATAACGCGTGCACCCAGTTCAGCGAAAAAATGGCCAACACTTGGGCCTGCCAGAACCCCGGCTAATTCTATTACTTTAAGATCTTTAAAAATTTTGTCTGACACAACTATCTTAATTCAGCTCCGAGTTTTTCCTTATAATTTGTAATGAGTTTATCCATTACGGTATCAATTTGTTTATCGGTAAGGGTTGCTTCTTTATCAAGTAAAGTAAAGCTCACAGCGTAGGACTTTTTATTACCTAATTTTTCTCCTTCGTAAACATCAAACAGGTTGACTTCCTTTAGAAGTTTTTTTTCGGTGTTAAAAGCGAGTTCTTCAATTTCATTATACTTCACCGATTTGTCAATCAATAAAGCCAGATCGCGGCGAACCGAAGGAAATTTGCTGATTTCTTCAAATTCAATTTTGTTTTTTGAAAACGATTTTACCAAAACATTCCAATTGATAACAGCGTAAAATACGGGCTGCGCGATATCGAATTTTTTAAGCTCATTTTTATTCACGCTGCCAATTTGCGCAATTGATTTATTATTTAAGGTATAGGATAAACCATATTCAAATGGAGAATAATCGCTTTCAGAGCTTTTAATATTTGAAACACCGCATTTTTCAAAAAGATTTAGTAGTGCTGCTTTCAAAAAAGTAAGATCACCTTTAAGATCAAGTTTATAATGGTTTTCAGGATATAAATTGCCTGTAACAAAAAGGGCAAGCTGTTTTTGTTCTGTATATTTAAATTCAGCCTCATGGTTCATGGAATAAATCCGTCCCATTTCAAATAATTTTAAATCCTGACTTTTTCTGTTGACATTATAGGCTATGGCTTCAAGACCGCTATAAAGCATATCTCCGCGTAAAACATTGAGGTCGTTACTTAAAGGATTAACCACTTTTACCAAATTATTATTTTCAGGATAGTATTGTTCTTTGGTTAATGATAAACTCATAATTTCATTGAATCCAAAACCTTCAAGAATTCCTGCCGCTTTATTTTCTAACACAACATCCATATTTTTTGGATCGTTGAAAGCGGTATAGGTAATGGACTTGCTGATTTCAACATTATTATAACCATAAATCCGCATCACTTCCTCTATAACATCTGCTTCACGTGTTACATCGGCTTTATAACGGGGTACCTGAAGCAGCAGTCCATCACTCCCTTCCGATTCAATTTCAATGCCCAGGTTAGTAATGATGTTTTTAACAATATTCATATCAATTTCTTTCCCTATCAGCGCATTGCAATTGGTATTTGAAAAGGCGACACGGTGGGGCTCCAGTTTTGTAGGGTAAACGTCTAAAGGCCCCATGCTTAAAGTGCCGCCGGCTATTTCAAGTATAAGGTTGCAAGCTCTTGTTAAAGCTTTTAAAGTCATGTCAGGATCCGTTCCCCTTTCAAACCTGAAAGAGGCATCTGTTTTAAGGGAATGATTTTTTGATGATCGTCTGATGTGTAATGGGTTGAAATAAGCACTTTCAATAAATACGGAGGTAGTATTGTTGGAAACCCCGCTATCAGCGCCACCAAAAACGCCCGCTATGCACATGGGTTGCTTGTCATTGCAAATCATAAGG
>JAOQAF010000258.1 GCA_025963735.1 Bacteroidota bacterium | reverse complement strand
CTTGGCATCCGCGATCTCGGCAGCAACCCGAGTCTGTCGCTCCTTCAATGCGTCAATTGGGAGCGCGTCGGCCATGTAGGCGTCTATGAGCTTCTGCTGCCGACGCTCGAGCTCCGCCAAGCGGCGGCGCTGATCCACAATGAGCTTAGTGGCTGACTCGGCAGATCGACGAAGATCGTCCCGGGCGCGACTGCTGAACTCCAGCACCTGGTCGTCGGTGAATTTTATGGCACTCCAGTGACGCTGGATAGCGTCTTCAGTCTCGGGCACGGATAGATACGGCAGGTCACATTCGGTGCGGCCTGTATGGCGGCCCAGGCAGAAGAAGTAGTCGTACGCGCCGCCTTGGCCCTTGGCTGTTCCGTAGCCCATGCGGCCGCCGCAACGCCCGCACCGCAGCGCGCCTTTGAGGTAGTGACTGTGGCGCCACGAGCGATCGCCAGCGATCCGCCGTTCGGACAGGACGTCCTGGACTCGTTGCCAGAGCACCTCGTCGACCAACGGTTCGTGGTTTCCACGGTAGATGGCGCCGTTGAAGACGACTTGGCCCTTGTAATACGAGTGGCTCAGGATTCTGTGGAGCTGGCTCGCATTGATCGGCTTGCCGACCAGTTTGCGTGTGGTCCGGCTCTTGAATCCCCGTTCCTCAAGCGCATCTCGCAGAGCTGAGATGGACCAGTCGCCCGTGACATATTGCTCATAGGCCCAGAGCACGTGCGCCGCCCGTTCGGGGTCAGTGGTCACCGACTTGACCTCAACGCCGTTCACGCGTGTCGTCGAGTTGAGATAGCCAAGGGGAGCGTAATTGGGCGTGCCACCGCGGCGGACCTTCTCGGCCATACCCTTCTTGGCCTCATGCGAGAGGTTCTTGGAGTAGTGCTCAGCGATCGCAGCCATGATGCCATGCAACAGTGAACCGGACGGGCTGTCGTCGATCTGTTCGCTGGCGGACACCAGCGTCGTGCCAGCCAGATGCAAAACGGTGGCGATCTCAGCGTCGTCAATGCGCGAGCGAGCCAAGCGATCGAGTTTGTGGACGATTACGTAGGAGACGTCGCCCTCGCGGACGCGGTCAAGCATTCGCTGCAGGCCATCACGATCGGCGGATCGAGCCGAGGCGCCGGCATCGACGAACTCGTCAACGACCTCAGCGCCGAGTTCGCGGGCCTTCGCTTGGCAAGCATTGCGTTGTGCGGGGATCGAGTAGCCCTCGGCTTCACCATTCTTCGTGGCCTGTCGGACAGTCGAGACTCGCAAGTAGATGAGCGCCTTCACCCCGGCTGTCTCGGCCGGGGAAGGGGCAGCCACTGATGGCGGGATCGATGGCGGCTTAGGCACGGGTGACGTCCCTTGGGTCGGCTGGTCCATGGTTCAAGCGTTGTTGGGGAAGTGAATAGCCGTCGCCGTCGCGCCCACCCTGTGTCTTCACTTTCCTGCTCACACCTAGACGGACGTCGGCGGTTCGCTCGATATCGAGCATGCCTTCCAGCTTCACGCGGGTCTCCTTCGCGAGATGGAGCGGCGCGCTCTCGCGCCGGTAGATTGCCTGACCGCCGTGACGATCAGTGTTGTCCACCAGACCAACTTGGGCTAGCCGCACACATATGGCGAGCTCGGAGGTCTCGAAGTGGTGAGCGAGTTGGGCAGGTGTCTGGAGCCCGTTGGCCCAGGCGCGCTTGAGGAGCAGCCGAGGCATGAGCGCGCACCCGGCGAAGAAGTCAGCCGCTTGTTCGGCTTGCCGGTCGGCGCTGTGGCGACTACTGCCGGGGTAGAGCGCCTCGACCCGGCCATGATCGATGATGTGCTTGTACTCGTGCAGCAGCGTGAAGCGCTGGCGGGTGGGCGGCTCGGCTCGGTTGAGGCCGATGACCCAGACGGTGCCGTTCCAGTACGATAAGCCGGACATCGGGATCGGGCGGTACTCGACTTGGATGCGCGGCAATTCGCTGATGATCTCGCTGGGGATGGGCGCTTGCTCGACGCGCAGCAGCGTGAGCAGGCGCGACGCCTGCAGCTCAGCAACACGCAAGGCTTCCGTGAAGGTGCACGATCGCTGGGGAATCAGGGCGCGCAGCGCACCGAGGGTGCTGGGTCCCTCTTCTATATTGTAGTTCTGCATCTCGTCCCCCTTTCCGTTAGTTCGATTCGTCCTCGCCGGCCCTCGGTCCGGCCTGGTGCTTACGGCTCAGCCGAGCGATGTAGCGCTCGACCGCTTCGACGGCTTCTTCGGGCAGTTCGTCGTATTTCGCGCGCATATATGGCCGCAAGCTCGGTAGCGCCCCTTCGGGTAGCCAATTCGTTGCCGCGTAAATGTCCGCGAGCGGTATGTCGAGGGCTGCTGCTAGGCCGCGAATGGTGGCGACCTTAGGTTCGGCGATCTTCTTTTGATCGATGAGCGTCAGCAACGCTTGGTCGACACCCGCTCGCCGGGCAAGTTCGCGGGAAGATATCCCTAAGGCTTCGCGCTTGCTGCGAATGAGATCGGCCAGCGCTTGACGTTCTTCGTCTGTCATTTATGGACTCCCAGTTACATCCCCAATTATCCACCTTGCGATGAATTGATTCAACAGTCCGTGCACAATTCCACAACACATTTGGGGATGATTCAGCGCTCGGTCGGTGGCTCGTCTAGATCGCGCTCCACGAGGTCTTGTTCTACTGTCTCGGCGGCCTCCGGCCGAGGCAGCCAGTCCGGCCGTGGCGAGCGCGGCACGGCCGAGCGTGCGCCAATCTCGTAGGCCCGCCATTCTCGCGCCGTTCTCAGCAGGCCGGCTGTCACGCCACCGATCACGCCGCGGTCGGGGATCGTTCCGTTGAACGCCTGGTCGCGGCAGGCCTCGCGGACCGCGCAACGCCCGCAGATCGCCAAAGCGACATTGCGCTTGAGCGGCTCGTTGGAGGCGTTGCAGTCGAAATACTTGTCGATCACGAACCCTGGCAAGTCGGCGCAGTTGGCGCCTTCGAGCTGGTTCACGAGCGACCTCGCTCGTTCTGGTTGTTGTCATGCATGATCACCTCCTTTCGTTTCGTGGTTGCTGATGGTGTCGAGCAGTTCCGTGTACGTGTTGACCCGGAACAGCTCGTCGTCCAGATCGGAACGCCGGGCGATGGCCGTCCCTAGACGTTCGACACGGTGTCTGTCGGGGACGAGCCAGAGCACCCGTGGGAACAATCCCGACTGGGTCTGCTCGGCCCCGTTCTGGCGGTAGCGCTCGTACTGCGCACACTGGTTGAGCAGTGTCGGCAGGCTTTCCGTGGCGCGGTCGACCTCAATGAACCAGTGGTCCTCGTAGTCGCCGATGGCGGTGACGGCGAAGAGATCGGGTTTGAGAATCTCGCGGCTCGCGTAGCTGCCGGTGAAGCGCCGCCAACTACTTGGTTCCGGTACGACACGCAGAAGTTCGAGGAGGCCGGACCGGCTCGACACCGTCAGCTGGCAGGCAACGTCAGCGACCGCCAGCCGGTGATCGAGAAAGTGCAGCGACGGCTCCTTGCGCCGCGCCCGCGGTGCGTCAGGATCGCTCAGCCGCAGGAGACGATCGCCGGCGGGGCCGACCCGCCAGACGTAGGAGGCGGAGCCTGCGCGGAGGCCACCGATGCGCCGTTCTAGCGGTTCGATGATGCGATCAGTGGCCAGCCGTGACAGGACTCGTCGACAGATGCGTGCTGCTGCTTGTTGGGTGGCGTGATCGTAAAAGTGCAGTAGTTGGAGGTGCCTCGTCGTGAGAAATCCGTACTCACCGACGCTGCGAAGCACCGCGCTCTCACGGTCGCTCAGCTCTCCAGCGAGTCGGTTCAGCCGTCCTCGGCTCACCCGCCCGATGCCTTCGGGGGCTGGCGCTACAACACGGCCGTCAGCAGTCCTACTTTCGGGCCCCGTAGTGCGTCCCGAATCCTGCTGACCTGCGGGGATGGGCCTACGTACCTCGACGCGATCGGACCGGCGATCGGACGCCCCGCTCATGGCGTTCTCCGGCGTCGATTGGTCGTGCCTGCGTCTCCAGGATTGGGTGTGAGCAGACTGGCGAAATCGGCTTCGATCCGGTCGAGCGGCTGCCCATAGCGGGCTCGACTGCGGGCCATGACTGCGCTCGGCCGGCTGATCGCCGGTGGCAAAGGTCGGCTGCGCCCGGAGGCGTAGGGCTGGACTTGACCGCGGGCGAACAGACTGGCGTACAGCTCATACTGGGCGAGCGCGGTGAGGTCGGCAGCGGTCAGCTCGGGGTGGCTGCGCTCCAGGATCTTGGCGTCGTCGTGCGCGGTCTGAAAGACGACGCGCGAGCGGGCGTTCGCCAGCACAGCGGCGCGCGTCTCACGGGGAAATTGGCCCACGAACTGCGCTCCGAGCGAGTACGAGACCGAGAACCCGCGAGCCATAGCCAGGGCATCTGCCAGGTCACTGCCGTCCACAAAATTAGGCGCCTCGTCGATGGTGACCATGACAGGTCGCCGCTGGGAGGCTGGCACGGCCCCCTGCCCCTGAATCGCAGACCAGAGTTGAGAGACAAGGATGGATCCGAGCAAGTTAGCGGCGTCCGTCCCGATCACGCCGCGCTGTAGGGGAACGAGCAAAATGGTCGGCTGCTTGAAGACCTGGTCGAGCGTGAAACGTGGTGAGCGCTGTCCAAGCACGCCCCGAAGACCGGGCCTGAGCAGTGGCCTCAACTTGTTCAACACCGGCGCTACGGCTGCGGCTCGCTCCGCGTCACTCCAGCGCTCGAAGCCGGCCCAAAAGGGCTGCAGCACTAGCGGATCGCGTAGATCCTTAGTGAGGCTGCGACGGATGCCGGGGTTGGTCAGTAGCAGCGGCAGCATGACCAGCGACGCATCGCCACGCTGGGCGAGCGTGAGCAACGAGGCGTACAGGATGTCGCTGCTGCGAGGGCCGACCGCCTTTCCATACAGACGTTTAAGCACACTCAGAATTCCGTCGGCAACTACTTCGGGTCGGCGACCAGCCGTGTGCAGCGGGTTGAGTCCGACGGGTGCGACATCGCTGGGATCGAGCACCACTACGTCGTCCAGGC
>JAOQAF010000106.1 GCA_025963735.1 Bacteroidota bacterium | reverse complement strand
AAATTAAGTATGCCGGTATTTACAACAACCTTTCGGTAAAAGAACTGGTAAAAAATCCATTTAAACTTACGAAAATTGTAGCTGCAAGCGATTCAAAAGATGACGCGTTAAGCCTTATCTGGATTATTATTGTGGTTATTCTGATTCTTTATTTAATCGGATTATTATTAGACTTCGGCGGTCCGTTCATTCACGTATTAGCTGTAATTGCACTTGTATTGTTAATACTTTGGTTATTAAAAATAATCTAATTTATTCTCACACAATTTTAAAAAGACGGATCCACATCCGTCTTTTTTTTTGTAGACCTGCTTCCTCATCATTCTACAGTTTTCGGTTAATTTCAAAGAAGCTCCATTAAATAAACATGGCACATTGTTATAACTAAAAATTAAAAATAAATCAGATATGAAAACAAGCTATCACGGATTCGACGAACAAAAAAACAGAACACTGCGAACTTTAGTTAATTTCTTTTATATCTTATTTACCATTGCCATTCTTGTTTTCGCGAATGGATGTGTTTCAAAAAAGAAATACAAACAGTTAAGCGCTCATTATTCGCAGCTCGATTCAAGTTATAAAAGACTCACCGATCAATTCGGGTCACTTTCAAAAGACAAAACTGATTACGAACAAATGAGCAAAAGTGAACTTCAAAAACTTAACGCTGAGCTGCAAGCCAAATTAAGCGCGTTAGAGTCCAGCAATAAAAAAGTGGCGGAACTTCAAAGCAATATTCAAAAACAAAAAGAAGCTCAGAAAGCACTTCTTAATAAAATAACAAACGCCCTGATTGGATTTAATTCATCAGATTTATCTGCAGAATTAAGAAAGGATGGTAAGGTTTATGTTTCGCTTTCAGAAAAGTTACTGTTTAAATCGGGCAAATATGACATTGATCCCAAAGGCAAAGAAGCCCTTCAGAAACTAGCCGGGGTATTGGTGCAGCAACCTGAGCTTGACATTATTGTGGAAGGCCATACCGATACCATTCCTTTAAAAAAAGGTGGGGTGTTACAGGATAATATTGATTTAAGCGTTATGCGCGCAACTTCAATTGTACGAATACTTTCAGAAGACTACCAGGTAAATCCAAAACAATTATCAGCTTCAGGCAGGGGCGACAATTTCCCGATAGCAACTAATTCAACACCTGAGGGAAGACAAGCCAACAGACGTATAGAAATCATTCTTTCTCCACGCGTACAAGAACTGCATAAGCTTCTCGAAGAAAACTAACATCGTTGCTTTAGCAATATTTAAAACAATTACCATGAAGAAAATTATTTTATGTGCCGGTGCGCTAATATTCAGCGTCGCCATAAAAGCACAAACACCAACCCCAACTAAAACAATAGCGCCAACAACCGACAGAGATAAAACCCTCGCAACACCAACTGACAGAACCTCAGTGGCACCTCCTGAAATAGTTCTCGGGAAATTTAATACCGATAACCCGGGAAAGAATAATGTAATATGGAAAGCGGAAGGTAATAACTACTGGGTTACTTATACCGATCCTAAGACAAACATGGTTAACGTAATTGTATACGACAAAGACGGAAAAGTGATCCGTAAAGAAAGTGAAGTGGACAAGCTTGTTTATCCATCCGGAATTAGTGAATATTACACCAAACAATATCCTAAAGAAAAATACAAAGTGTGGCAAACTGATAATGATGAAGGTAAAACTCATTATTTTATAAATAGAAAAGGAAAAATGTTTTGGTTCGATCAAAGCGGGAAAAGTATCCCGGATCCGGGGAAATAATATTAATAAAAAAAGGAAACAAAATTGTTTCCTTTTTTTTTGCAAAAAAAATCGTCCTCATTTTATCAAATGAGGACGACTATTTGTTGTAGAAAATTTATCCTTTTCTGTTTCCTTTGAAAAGGAAGGTACCGCCGATTAAAGCTAAAACAAAAAGTACCAGGAAGATGAAGAATAACACTTTTGCTATTCCGGCCGCACTCGAAGCGATGCCTGTGAATCCGAATAGTGCCGCTACTATAGCGATAACTAAAAATATTAATGACCAACGTAACATAGTTTTATTTTTTTAAGGATTTATATAATCTTTACTATTTAAAATTTATGCCAACCACTGAAAATAATTAATTTTTCTAAAAAAATATTCAAGAAAAAAGCCGGAATAAATCCGGCTTTAAAATAAAATATTTTTTGTTTATTTAATGTCCTTCGGCGAATCTTCCCCCTCTTCATACCTGCGGAAATACTGCATGGTAATTAGCCCAACAATTATACTTGCGGCAGAACCTTCAAAAAATATCATGATAGAGGGTACATTTTTAAACACTCCCATGGGGTGCTTCATAAACAATTCGTTCAACTGAAAATCAAATCGCGAATAAATAAATAAAAACACACTGAAGAGGAAAAAAGACCACAGTCCCGTAAAAAACGCAGTGGCAAAAACCTGTAAAAAAGGTACGTAAGCCTCGCGGCGCTTTATCCATTTTCTTATTTCATATAAACATACAAGGCACAAAATAACATAATTAACCATACGTAGCTCTGTAACCTCCAGTAAACCCACCAGTTTCATTATTAACATAAAAACTATATACAGCACACAGCTTATTCCTCCATGAATCATAACTGATTTAGTTATTTTACTCATGGGAAGTTCGGGTCTTGACATTTTAATTGATTCCATAATTCCTTGTTTTAATAGTGAACAGAAAAAACTTATGCCACAAATAGTTATATTTTGCTTTTGGCATAATATTGTATACTATATATCAAAAAATAAAATATGACCAAGGAAAATAATAAATCCACAAAACCCGCGAAAAAGAAAAGAAGGTGGCGGATAGTTCTTGTGCTTATTATATTATTAGTTATTGCCCGCGCCATTCTTCCCTATGTGATACTTCACGAGGCGAATAAAACACTTGCAAAAATGCATGGGTATTACGGGCATATAAAAGACATTGATCTTGACATTTACAGAGGGGCTTACAAGATTAAAAAAATGTATCTCCATAAAAAAGACTCAGCCACAAATATTGAAACCGAATTTTTTGATACACAACTTATTGATTTATCAGTACAATGGGGAGCACTGCTAAAAGGACGAATTGTTGGTGAAATTGAGCTGGATGAACCAACCTTACGTTTTATAAAAGACAAAACCGAACCCAAACAAATTCAAAAAGACACTAATGACTTTAAACATGTGTTGGATAAATTTATGCCTTTACAAATTAACCGGTTTGAAATTCATAATGGAATTATTAAGTATATCGATAAAAGCTCTAATCCTAAAGTAGACATTGAAATGAATAATACATTTGTGAAGGCTGAAAACCTCACCAATGTGAAAGGAGGATCAACCTTGCCTTCCACAGTAACTGCCTCAGCCGATATTTATGAAGGCACACTTGATTTACTAATGAAACTAGATCCACTTGCCAAAGACCCCACCTTTGATTTAAATACCGAACTTAAAAACACAAACCTGGTGAAGCTTAATGATTTTTTTAAAGCCTATGCAAAATTTGATGTCAGTCAGGGTTCCTTTGGTCTGTTTGTGGAAGTTGCAGGAAAAAACGGAGAATTCTCGGGTTATGCAAAGCCGCTTATCATAGGCTTAAAGGTTCTTGGGCCCGAAGATAAAAAGGATAATGTTTTACAGAAATTTTATGAAGGCTTTGTGGGTGGCATCGGAATAATTTTTCGAAATCAAAAGCACGA
>JAOQAF010000090.1 GCA_025963735.1 Bacteroidota bacterium | reverse complement strand
ACATAGATCTCTATGTTCTATGTGGTTTTTAATTTACCCCAAATCATACTTAATATCCGTAATTTTATCCAGCTCAAATAAAAATTCGCTGTCAATGGCTACTTTACTTTTTTTGGAGAATAACTTCACATTTAAATGCTGTTCTTCATCTTCCACATAAAATTCAAGATTGCTTTTTCCTGCGCGGGCGTTAACAAGCGCGTCCAGTTTAAAGATCAGATCATCATTCACTGAATTTAATTTTACTTTTAGCTTAATAACACTGAACGCGTTTTCCTTCACCTGTTCCAGCAGATCTATTTTGCTTAATTTTATTTCTAAACTTCCCGGTTGATTATAACGTTCCTGAACCCTGGCTTTTACAAATACAAACAATCCCTGTACCATAAATTTATTGTACTCAATAAAATCTTTGCCAAATAACATGAGCTCCGTACTTCCATGATAATCCTCTATAATAAGCTTGCCAAACGCATTCCCGGTTTTACTGGTACGGTTTTCAAAGCCGGTAATAATTCCACCGAAATTAACTTCTTTATTTTTGAAAGGCTCAAGGCCTGCTTTTAATTGCGCGCAGTTGGCATTGCAACGATGTTCAAGAATTAATTTGTACGGATCAAGAGGATGCCCGCTGATAAAAAACCCCACTACCTCTTTCTCCCTGCTTAACTGTTCTAGAGCGCTCCAGGGTTCTACCTTCGGAAGCTGGGGTTCTGTAATTTCTATTTCATCATCCCCGCCAAATAAGCTGGCCTGAGACGTATCGTTGCCTAAATTCTTCTGATTACCGTAACGGATCATTTTATCAGTTAGAGTTGAACCGTCGGTGTCGGGTACAAAAAACATTGCACGTGTTACATTTTCAAAACTATCGAGTGCCCCTGATAATGCCAAACCTTCAATACTTTTTTTATTTACAGATTTACTGTCAAGCCTTGAAGCAAAATCGAATACGCTTAAAAATTTTCCGTTGTTTGTTCTTTCTTCAACAAGCGCGGTAACTACATTTTCTCCAACTCCTTTAATACTGGCCATTCCAAAGCGAATGTTGCCGTTTGGCAAGGCGCTGAATTTTCCGAAACCTTCATTCACATCCGGACCAAGAACCTTAATGCCCATGCGTTTGCACTCTTCCATAAAAAAGGTAATCTTTTCAATGTTGCCGCTGTGATTTAACACAGAAGCCATAAACTCACTTGGGTAATGTGCCTTTAAATACGCGGTTTGTGCGGCAAGATAAGCGTAACACGTACTGTGCGATTTGTTGAAGGCGTAACTGGCAAAGGCTTCCCAGTCTTTCCATACTTTTTCAGCAACCACAGGATCATGGCCATTTGTTTTACAGCCATCAATGTACTTGCTCTTCATTTTATCAAGAACATCTTTTTGCTTTTTACCCATTGCTTTACGCAAGGTGTCAGCATCACCCTTCGTAAAATTAGCGAGCTTCTGCGATAAACGCATTACCTGCTCCTGATAAACCGTAATTCCATAAGTCTCTTTCAGAAATTCATCCATTCCTTCAAGATCATAGGTAATGGCTTCACGGCCATGTTTACGGGCTATGTAATTGGGAATGTATGCTATCGGTCCCGGCCTGTATAAAGCATTCATGGCTATAAGATCCGTAAAACTATCGGGCTTAAGTTCCTTTAAATGTTTTTGCATTCCCGGACTTTCAAACTGAAAAATACCGTTTGTTTCACCGCGCTGAAAAAGTTCCAGCATGGTTTGATCATTCAGATCAATGGCATCAATATCGAGTTCAATTCCTTTGCCAAGCTTAATAAATTTAAGAGCGTCTTTAATAATGGTTAATGTTCGTAATCCCAAAAAGTCCATCTTTAATAAACCCGCGCTTTCAGCAACCGAGTTATCAAATTGGGTCAGTAACATTTTACTGTCTTTAGCTTTTGTTACCGGAACAAACTTGGTTAATTCATCAGGCGTTATAATTACCCCGCAGGCATGAACACCGGTGTTACGCACACAGCCTTCGAGTTTATACGCTTGTTTTAATATGAGTGCTTCAGGAGTATCGCCTTCCGATATTCTGCGGAAGTTGTGCGATTGCTCTACTACTTCACGTCTGTCTTTAATTTTTTCAAGATATTTTTCATCTATGCCTCCGGGTTTAAGTAAAGAAGAAAGGTCGGCATCTAAACTTTCCGGATATGATTTTGCTAGTCGGTCGGCATCCGCTAATGGTAAATTTAATACACGCGCAGCATCACGAATAGCGCTCTTTCCGCCCATTGTTCCGTAGGTGATAATTTGAGCAACCTGATTTTCGCCGTATTTATTAATAACATAATCAATAACCATGTCGCGGCCCTCGTCGTCAAAGTCAATATCAATATCGGGCATGCTCACACGATCGGGATTTAAAAAACGCTCAAAGAGAAGATCGTATTTAATGGGATCAACATTTGTAATTCCAAGACAATACGCTACGGCGCTTCCGGCGGCGCTTCCGCGTCCCGGCCCCACGCTTACACCAAGCCTTCTTGCTTCGGTAGTAAAATCAGAAACAATTAAAAAGTAACCCGGAAAACCCATGCGTTCCATAACGCTTAACTCAAAGTCCAGACGATCTTTTGTTTCGGGCGACATGTCAGGATATTTTTTCCTGGCTCCTTCAAAGGTGAGGTGTTTGAGGTAAGCATTTTCCCCGCGGTTTCCTTTGCCTTCATCGTTAGGGTCATTGTCACGGGGATCCAGAAACTCAGCCGGAATTTTAAACTTGGGCAACAATACATCCCGTCCTAATTTAAAGGATTCAATTTTGGAAACAATTTCATTGGTACATTCAATCGCTTCAGGAAGATCAATGAACGACTTGATCATTTCTTCAGGCGATTTAAAATAAAATTCGTTGTTAGGTAAAAAAGACCTTCCGAAACGCTGGTTGGTTTTTAGTTCTTTTAATTCGGCTTCGTTGCTGAAGTTTAAGCCTTCCTTCACGCCAATTAAAATATCGCGCGAATAGGCGCTTTTTTTATCGAGGTAATAATTATTGTTAGCGGCAAAATATTTAACGTTATATTTTTTCGCGAATTGAAGCAGAACGGTGTTAACATGATCTTCTTCAGGTAAACCATGCCGGTTAAGTTCAACATAAAAATCTTCTCCGAAAATTTCTTTATACCATACAAATGCTTCTTCGGCCTGGGTTTCACCTACATTTAAAATTAAGGAAGGAATTTCACCCTGCAGAGAACCGGTAAAACAAATCAGATCGGTTTTATATTCAAGTAAAATTGTTTTATCGATACGCGGAACATAGTACATGCCTTCGGTAAAACCAATGGAGCTAAGCTTACAAATGTTTTCGTAACCTTTTTTGCTTTTTGCTAGAAAAGGAATGGCGTATCCGTTTTCCTGTTTGCTTTTATCGGTACGGTCTCGGGTGACAAATAATTCGCAGCCTATCAAACATTTTAATTCTTTCTTTTTATCTCCTGTTTTTTCTCCCTTATCTATAGCTTCATTATGGGCCTTAACGTTCTTGTTTTGTTTTTCAACGGTTTGCCAGAATAAAAAAGCGGCGTACATGTTTCCATGATCTGTTAAGGCAACGGCCGGCATGTTGTAATCGGCTGCCGTTTTTACAAGTTCCGACACATCGGTAATTGCCTGAAGTACCGAATATTGAGAATGATTATGAAGATGCGAAAAGTTATGAGTTTCAAGTTTAATGAGTGAAGTGTCCTGGTTTCCTTCTCTTGCTTCGGATTCCGGCCTGCTTAATTGTTTCTTTTCTTTTAAACTTCTTTCATGCGCAAGTAATTCTGTAAGATCAACATCCTGGTAATTTATAAGCGGCAGGTCGTTAACCGTTAGTTCTTTTACTTTGGTAATGCCGCGCTTTATAATTTCAAAAAACACACGGGAAGTTGCCTGTACGTCAAAGGCCGCGTTGTGAGCTTCTTCAAAAGAGGCATTGAATAATTTTTTATAAAGTTCACCTAAATTGGGCCATTTGAATTTACCGCCACGGCCGCCGGGAAGCGCGCAAAAATTGGTAGTATCATCATTCTTGGTATCAATAATTCCTTTTTCTGAAAAATAATTTGGCAATCCGCATCTGATTAATTCAGCGCCGATAATATTAATGTCAAATTCAATGTTGTGACCGCATAAATAGGTTGTTTGCTCCACTACTGAAGCGAATTGTTGAAGGCTGCCAAGTAAATTTTTTCCTTCTTCATTGGCCCGTTCGTTTGTAATTCCATGAATTTGAACGGCATTAAAAGGAATAGAGTAACCCTCAGGTTTTATGATAATGGAATCGTGATGCAAAAGTTTTCCTGTAGCGTCGTGTAATTGCCACGCTATTTGCACCATTCTTGGCCAATTATCAAGATCAGTTAAAGGAGCATTGTAATTACGCGGAAGGCCTGTGGTTTCAGTATCAAATATTAAGAACATTATATTATTGGAGGATAACGGGGTTAATTTTGGTTTGTCTTTAGTATTTCTTTAATCTGAACAAGTTCGCTTTTAATGCTGTTTAATAATAGATCAGTATTGGAGTTAACCTGCGGAGCGTTAGAAAATCCCATAGATTTTTCTTTTATAATAATTTCGCGTTGATGAAGAATCATGTCTTTAAAGTTTTCAGCGTCATTAATCCCAATCATGCTCATTTGGCTTGAATTGTGTTTTCCGCCGCCACCTGCTGTTTCTACCCTGATCATTGTTAAACCAAAAGCCCTGAGAACAGGTCCTCCGATAAAAGATAAATCCTGAATGTTTTCAAGTGGAATCGTTTTTTCAATGTGAAGAATTAATCCTTTTGAAAATTTTAAATTTTTATGCGACAACTGGCATTTTAAAGTGTGAAAAAACTTATTACTTAACCATTGACCTAAACCAAGCAGCCAAAAAGGAAGAATGACGATGCCAATAAAGCTGACAATCAGAAAAAAAACAACCACTAAAAAAATATAGGTTTTAACTTTTGGATTAAACGTCGCCTCCCTCAATACCGCATTTTCCATCTTATAAAATTAAGAAGAATCAGGCAAACTCCTGTCTTTGTTGAAAAAAAAGGGTATCTATCATAAGTGAAGTTGGAGGCGGGGAGGTTTTCTTCATCCGCCTTGATGCTTTAAAGCCCGTGGAGAAGTCCAAATAGCAATAAAATTCAATTTTTCTGTTTCACATAAACTATTATCTTTGCCAGTCTTAAAAAACTTATTGTATGAGTAACGAAAAAACCCCGATTGAAAGCAAGAAAGAAAGCACCAGTGTTTTAGAAAAAATCAGAAGGCGAACTGCCTTGTTGGTTGGTATTGTTGGGCTAGCGCTTTTGATATTTATTCTTGAAAGCTTATTGAGCTCCGGCCGAAGCATATTTGGCGGTGGCGACGCCTCTACAATTGGCGTTATCAACGGAAAAAAAATAGACAGGAATGATTTCCTGATGAAGGTTGAAAATCAACTGAACGTTATCCGTCAGTCAAAACAAAATAATGATATTGATGATGCCACCCGTTCTCAGGTTGTTGATTATACCTGGCAGCAGATGATAACTGATATGGTTATAAAGCCTGAATATGAGCGTGTAGGTATAACTGTAGGAGAAGACGAGGTTTATGATAAAGTGGTTACCAATCCTTCACAAATAATTTCACAGCGTTTAACTGATCAGAAGACCGGACGGATTTATGAACAGTTAGCCGGTCCAGACGGTAATCTTGATCGCGGTAAATGGAAACAATTTGTACAAAATGCTGGAGCGAATGAAGAGTCATTTATTAAGCAGATGGAAGAAGACGTTAAAAACACCCGTTATGCTGAAAAATACGCCACGCTTATTCGCAAGGGCTTATACACAACATCAGCTGAAGCAAAAGAAGGAGTTAAGATTGATAATACAGTATTAAATGTGTCGTATGTAATGAAACGTTTTGACAGTGTAAGCGACAGTGCTGTTAAAGTTACAGATTCCGACATTCAAAAATATTACAGCGATAACTCGTATGAATTTAAAAACAATGAAACAACCCGTAAGATCGAATACGTAGCCTATAATGTAGTGCCAAGTAAAGAAGACCTTGATGCCATTGAAAAAGACGCTCTGCGCGCGGCCGAAGAATTTAAAGGTAAAAATATGCGGGAGGACAGTGGTTTTATCGCCCAGGAAAGCCAAAACGGAACAATCACCATCCAGGATTTTAATAAAAAATCAATGATCGTTCGTGATTCCAGTATTTTTACAGCCCCGGTTGGAACGGTATTTGGACCTTACAACGAAGGTGCGTTTTTTAAAATTTATAAGCTGGAAGCGGTTAATTCAATTGCTGACAGCGCCCGTGTCCGTCATATTTTAATAGGAACGCTTGATCCACAAACGCAACAACCTAAGAAAAGTAATGAGCAGGCTAAAAAGCAGGCAGATAGTTTATTAGTTCTTTTAAAGGAAAAGAAAGTTTCTTTTGATACTTTGGTGAAGACCGTTAGTGACGATATGGGAAGCAAAACCAATGGTGGAGATTACGGTTGGTTTGATGAGAACAAGGGATTTGTTCAGCCGTTTAAAGATGCAGGCTTAATGGGCACAAAAGGAAACATTACCGTTGTTCCAACTCAGTTTGGATATCACATCATTGAAGTGCTTGATGTGAGCAAGAGTCGTCATAACAGCTACAAGGTGGCACAAATTTTCAAGCTTATTGCTCCAAGCGATGAAACCAATCAAAAGATTTTTGCTACAGCTAATGAGTTTGGAGGAAAATATAATTCTGCAGATCTTTTTGATAAGGCTGTGCGCGAACAAAAATTAGCTCCCCGTATTGCAGATAACATTAAAGAAAGCGACAGGCAACTGCCGGGTCTTGACGCAGCTAAAGAATTGGTGAGATGGGCATATTCTGCCAACAAAGGCGATGTAGCCGTTTTTTCATTCAATGATAAACACATTGTTGCAAAATTAAGCGGTATTAAAAACAAAGGCGTTTTACCGCTTGAAGAAGTAAAAGAAGAAGTAATTGCTAAACTAACCCAGCAAAAGAAAGCTGAAATGATTTTGAATGAATTCAAAAAAGCTGAGGGAAGCAAAAACATTAATGATTACGCGTCGAAATTAGGACTTGAACCAAAAACCGTTGAGAAATTAATTGGTTCGGGCCATAATGTTGAGGGTCTTGGACACGATGATATTGTTGTGGGAACTGCCCTTGGAACTAAAGCAGGTCAAACAACAAAACCTACGGTTGGCGATAATGGAGTTTTTGTGTTAGCGGTAAATAGCATCGAATCAGGCAACCAGCCAAGCGATTTGAAAATGAAACAAAAACAAATGGAGCAAGGGTTAAGTGGCCGTGCAGATTACGAAGCCTTTAACGCACTTAAGGATCTTGCTGAAATTGAAGATCACAAATCACGAGTTGATTAATATTTTAAAATCCCACGCAAGTGGGATTTTTTATTTTCCTTCAATTTATAACAGTAAATTTTATCTCATTAAAAAACATGACCATTCAGGAAATAATTTCAGAAATTGAAATGTTTGCCCCGCTTAATTACCAGGAAGATTATGACAACTCCGGATTAATAACAGGAAGTAAGGTAACAAAAGCAAGCGGTGTGTTATTGTCGTTAGACTGTATTGAATCTGTGGTTGATGAAGCTATTGAGAATAACTGCAATCTGATTATTTCGCATCATCCCATTGTTTTTTCAGGAATTAAAAAATTAACTGGTGATAATTATATTGAACGCACATTAATTAAAGCTATAAAAAATGATATAGCCATTTACGCGGCGCATACCAATGTTGATAATGTAGTTAATGGTGTAAACTATAAAATCGCAGAAAAACTGGGTTTGAAGAACCTAAAAATAATGGCCCCAAAACACAGTTTGCTAAAAAAACTGGTAACATATGTGCCTGAAACGCATCACCAAAGGGTATTAGAAAGCTTATTTGCGGCAGGCTGCGGTAATATTGGCAATTACGATAGCTGTAGTTTTAATTTAAAAGGAACCGGAACATTTAAAGGAAATGAACTTACAAATCCTTTCTTAGGTACACCTGGTAAACTAAGCGTGGAGCAGGAAATAAGGGTTGAAACCGTTTTTGAAACAGGAAAAGAACCAACGGTTTTAAAAGCGCTTTTAGAAAGTCATCCTTACGAAGAACCCGCTTTTGATATTTACCAGCTTGCCAACAAACTTCATACGGTAGGAAGCGGCTTAACCGGAGAGTTGGAAACTGCCCTGGAAGAGGAAGATTTTTTAAAACTTGTAAAAAAAGTACTGAACGGAAATTGCCTGAAATACACGAATAAAACAGGAAAAATGGTTAAAAAAGTGGCATTATGTGGTGGAAGTGGGCGGTTTTTGCTTAAAAACGCTATAAATTCCGGATCAGATGCTTTTGTTACCTCTGATTTTAAGTACCACGAGTATTTTGACGCAGACGGAAAAATACTGTTAATAGATGCCGGACACTTTGAAACCGAGCAGTTTACCCCTGAAATTTTTTATGACATTATTAGGAATAAATTTCCTACATTTGCAATCCGTTTATCAAAAATTAAAACTAACCCGGTAAACTATTTTTTATAACATGAGCGCTAAAATTAAAGAAAAAATTGATGTTGCGGTTGAAGGAAAATTAAAAGCCCTTTACCAATTACAATTAATTGACAGTAAAATTGATCGTTTACGCACCATCCGCGGAGAGCTACCTCTTGAAGTGAGTGATCTTGAAGATACGGTTACTGGTCTGGAAACGCGTCTTGCCAATGTTACCGAAGAAGTGCAGGAGTTGGAAAATCAATTGAACGAGAAGAAGCAAAATATAAAAGATTTTCAGGCGAATATTAAAAAATATGAAGCCCAGCAAAATAAGGTGCGTAACAACCGCGAGTATGATGCTATTACAAAAGAAATTGAATTTCAAAATTTAGAAATTCAATTAGCGGAAAAAAGAACAAAAGAAGCCAAGGCATCCATTACTATTAAAGCCGAACTTTTAGAGAAAAGTAAAATTGAATTTGAAGAGCGTAGTAAAGATCTTAAGATAAAGAAAAGTGAACTTGAAGAGATTATAAACGAAACCGAAAAAGAAGAAAGAGAATTAGTTGTTGAAAGCAAAAAAGCTGCCGATACAATTGAAGATCGTTTATTAAATGCTTACCGTCGCATTCGTGCCAATACACGTAACGGCTTAGCAGTAGTTGCCGTAGAGCGTGACGCTTGCGGGGGATGTTACAATAAAATTCCACCACAAAGACAATTGGATATTCGTACCAATAAAAAAATTATCGTTTGCGAACATTGCGGGCGTATATTAGTTGATGGTATGTTAATTCCGGATTCTGGTCTTGAAGACATAAATAAATAATTATTTTTCTTTGAATAATTAATATTTATCTGTTACATTTGCAGACCAAAAAAAATTCAAACCATGCGAAATCGTGGTTTGATAAAAAGGGAGCTTAGCTCAGCTGGTTCAGAGCATCTGCCTTACAAGCAGAGGGTCACTGGTTCGAACCCAGTAGTTCCCACAACAATGACAAGGGTTTCAGGCGTTTACCGTTTGAGACCCTTTTTCATTTGCATACAATTTGCATTCGATCAGGAAGATGAACCTACGTATCAGTCCATTTTTTGATTAATTCATTTTGAGTTAAAACCGGTTATAGTCACGATACCAATCCACAATATTATTTATTTTACCTTATCTTTAATACATATCAATAAGGCATTAAAAATCAAGCATGAAAAAACTTTTATTTTTATTTATTATAAGTGTATTTACCACTGCAGTGGTTTCGCAAACCGCCGTAAATTTTAATGCCAATGATTGTTCTTCTGCTAATCATGATTTGTTTTCGGAATTAAATTCTGGTAAAGTTATTGTAATTGCATGGGTTATGCCTTGTGCCAACTGTATTAGTGGGGCGCTGGCAGGTTATACCTCGGTTCAAAACTATGCGGGCTCCAATCCGGGCCAGGTAAAATTTTATTTAGCAGATGATGTTGCAAACACTTCTTGCGCTACACTTCAAAGCTGGGCCAATACAAATGGCATGACAAATTGTGACGCTGTTTTTTCTAATACTGCTGTAAATATGTCTGCGTATGGTGCTGCCGGAATGCCTAAACTGATTGTTGTGGGGGGATCAAATCATGCCGTTTACTATAACGTGAATGGAAGTGGTGCCATAACTTCTTCAGATATACAAAGTGCCATAAACAGCGCGCTTTCTGATGTTGCCGCAGGAATAAAAGAACATTCAGAATTTATTTCAGCCGCTAATATATACCCAAATCCTTCTAATACTTCTGTAAATTTTTCGCTGAATTTAATTAAACGTGCTAATGTAAAAATTCACATACAAAATCAGTTGGGCCAAAAAATATCTGAAGTGTATAATGGAAGTTTGCAGCAAGGTGAAAACATGTTCAATATCAATACTACTGCTTTTAATAACGGAACTTATTTTATTAATTGTACGGTGGAGGAGTCATCAAAAATTTTAAAATTGGTGATAGTCCGCTAAGCGAAAGTTTTTTAAATGCGTTTAATAGTCCTATCGGCTCTTTTCTTTCTTCTATCAAATAGAATGAATTCGCAGGGTTGTTGTTCCGGTGGCAGCGGAAGCCCGATTGCCGGTGGAGCCTCTCAGGGTGTTTTGCAGGAACATCAGGTAGAGCTTGCCGCTAATTACCAATATTTAAAATCAAATAAGTTTAGGGTGGGTGATAGTGATACCGCTTCATTATTTGATAACCTGTGCAGTAATTATCTTTATATGCGACTGGCGTACGGAGTTACTGAACGGTTAACTATGTCGGTGGAGTCGGGTTATTTTATTAATAAAACACAGATAGGTTTAAAAAAAGCGGATACTGTTTTTTCTTCAGGCATTGGCGATTTAATTTTATTTCCTCGCTACAGTCTTTACACACGAAATACAGAAAAGTCGAGGACCGAAATTACCTTAGGGTTAGGTTACAAAATCCCTTTGGGAAAATATAATGATTCAACAATTGTATTCAGAGATCCCAAATCAAATAAAAAGTATTATACTACTTCTCCTCCCACCATTCAGCCAACTAACGGCGCGCAGGATGTTATTTTTTACGGGTTTACGTACAAAGGTTTTCCTAACAAGAAGTTCCGTGTTTTTTCGAATTTCATTTACATTAAAAAAGGATGGAATCCTTTAGGGCAGAAGTTTGGAGATTATGCAAGTATTGGTCTCTTCGCCGGTAAAACATTGTTTAAGAAATTGGGTGTTACATTTCAGATAAAAGGAGAATGGGTTAATAAAATGAAGTGGGATCATAATGTAGATATGCTTGCGTTATATAATGTTGATGTAAACTCAACAGGAAGCAGAAAAATATTTTTTGCCCCTCAATTAAGCTTTTCTCACAAAACCCTTACCGTTTACGCGTTAAGCGAAATCCCTTTGTATCAATATGTAAACGGAACTCAGGTAGCATCTCAGTTTCAACTTACGGCAGGTGTTTCTTATCGCTTTTTTGTCAAGAGGGAAATGATCGAAAAAAGTGAAGATGACAATAATACAAAATAAAAAACATATTTTTTGCTCTTCATTTCAACCTTAACGACATTCAGCCTTCTATCCTTCAGTACCTTAAAAATTATTACCTTTAGCTAACTAATAATAATGAGTAATAACCCGGCTTTAAGGAGTGTGCTTGTAACACGTTATATTCAACCTTTGCGCGAAGGTGGATCTTTACCCGCCTTAGCTGAAGCCGATGATGATTTTAAATATGTTTTAAAATTTAAAGGTGGAGGCCATGGTGTAAAAACTTTAATAGCGGAATTAATAGGTGGTGAAATTGCAAGGGCCTTAAATCTGAAAGTTCCTGAACTTGTTTTAGCTTATCTCGACGAAGCCTTTGGCCGGACAGAAGCAGATGAAGAAATTCAGGACCTTTTGAAGGCAAGCAAAGGACTAAACCTTGCCTTACATTTTTTATCGGGAGCAATAACTTTTGATCCGATGGTAACCAGGGTGAGTGAAAAGTTAGCTTCTCAAATTGTATGGTTGGACGCCTTCACTACCAATGTTGACCGTACGGTTAAAAATACAAATATGCTTATCTGGAATAATGAATTGTGGCTAATTGATCATGGATCGTGTTTGTATTTTCAATATACCTGGACCAATTGGCAAACCAAAGCAACTGCCCCGTTTACCTTTATAAAAGATCATGTTCTATTGCCACGCGCCAGTATGCTTGCCGAAGTAAATTCAGAATTTAAAGCCTTACTTAATGAAGAAAAAATCAGGGCAATAGTAAACCTTGTTCCTGAAGAATGGTTACAATGGGAAGATAATGACGAAAGTGCTCAGGCAATCAGGGAAGTATATGTTCAGTTTTTACTTACAAGGTTAAATCACGCCGATAACTTTACCAAAGAAGCAAATGATGCAAGATAAGCTTGTATATGAATATGCGGTAATTCGTGTGGTGCCATTGGTGGAGCGTGAAGAGTTCTTAAACGTTGGTATAATTTTGTTTTGCAAGCAAGCCCGTTTTATTAAAATGCACTTTGTGATTGATGAAAAAAAGTTAAAGTTGTTTTGTAATGATGTTGATACGGAACAAATTAAACTTAACCTCGGGGCTTTTGAAAAAATTGCGCAAGGGGATATCAATGGCGGCCCCATAGCATTGATGGATCTTCCTTCGCGGTTCAGGTGGTTAACCGCGGTTAGAAGTTCGGTAATTCAAACCTCCCGTCCTCATCCCGGCCTTAGCTGCGATTTGAAAAAAACCGCAATGAGGTTATTTAACGAGCTTGTGCTGTAATTTCCAAGTATTTATTTTACAATAATGGCACTAAACTAAAGCTATAATTTTTTTGTCTTCTCATGGTAAGGCCCTATCTTTCCAGTAAATTAATAAAGATGGCAAATACATCAGATCTTTCTAAAGGTTGTTTTTTCAGGTATGACAATGCATTGTTAAAGGTGTTGGAATACGAACATATCACTCCGGGAAAGGGCAACACCATTTACTCGGTGAAGTGCCGCAATATAGAAACAGGTAAACAAAGTGAAGTGCGCTTTCGTTCCGGTGAAAAGATAGATCTGATAAGAGTGGATGAACTTGATCTGCAATACATCTACCCCGAAAATGATTTTTTGGTGTGCATGAATCAGGAAACCTTTGAACAAATACATATTCCTAAAATTTTATTTGCCGATACAATTAAATTTCTTCAGGAAGGAATGATTCTTACAGTTCGCTTTGATGAGAATGAAAAGCCGCTTAACGGTGAATTGCCCAAGTATGTAGAGCTAACCGTTACCTACACTGAAGATGGCAACAAGGGTAAATTACTTAAATCTGCTGAAGTAGAAGGGGGCATTACCATTCAGGTCCCTTTGTTTGTGGCTATTGGCGACAAGTTAAAAATTACTACTGAAACGGGAGAGTACGTTGAACGAGTAAAATAGTCGCTATTTCATTGTCTGAACGATGATGCAGTCAGCCGCTTTGGAACTAATACTTACTTCCTTTTTTTTACAAACAAGTACAAGCGAACTGTCAAATTCTTCAATTGTTTTAATGTTCATGGAGGCGCCTATTATTAACTGATGTTTTTCTAAATATTTTAAAAAAGAAGGCGAATGGTCTGTAACACCCATTACCTTATAAGCTTCTTTTATTTTTGCTTCTGATAATTTGATAAAATTACTTTTAATTATTTTACCCTTTTCATCCGGTATCGGGTCTCCGTGCGGGTCGTAAATAGGATTGCCTAAAATTGCAGCCAGTTTATTTATGAGTTTATCATTTTTAATATGCTCTAATTCTTCGGCAATTTCATGTACTTCATCCCAACCAAATCCTAATTCTTTTGCAAGGTAAGTTTCCCAGATCCTGTGTCTTCTTACAATGTTAATGGCAAGTTTGGCGCCGCTTGCTGTTAATCTTGTACCATATGACTTTTCATAAACTACATATTTTAATTCATGCAGCTTTCTTAATCCTTCTGTTACCGAACCGGGCCGGATGTTTAGTTTTTCTGAAAGGCTCTGATTTAATACAAGACTATTGCTTGCTGAAGAAAGGTTGTATATGGTTTTTAAGTAGTTTTCTACAGTTTCAGGCCGCATAAAATAATTTTTAGGTATACCAAAAATAGTAATTG
>JAOQAF010000080.1 GCA_025963735.1 Bacteroidota bacterium | reverse complement strand
CTCCGCGAAAATCTGGGCTCTCTGCGAGAAACATTTAATTTAATCTCAATCATAATAGCTCTGCGTAATCCGTGAAATCTGCGGCTCTTTTATTATCATTTGTTATTTATGGCTATGCCTTTACCCTTCGCGAGAATCTGCGCTCTCTGCGAGAATAATTTTTTCATAATCCAAAAAACCACTGTTAATAATAATACCACTTTGTAATTAGTGCAATTCACGGCCACAATGTAACTTCGTGTTTCAATGTCAAAAACCAAAACAACTTTTTTTTGCCAGAATTGCGGCGCACAATCCGCTAAATGGGTGGGCAAGTGTTCAAGCTGCGGCGAATGGAATACGTTTGTTGAAGAAGTGGTACATAAAGAAGGAAAGAATGACCGCCTTCAGTTATTTACGGCAAACAAAAAAGGCATTGCAAATAAATCAATTTTACTTACCGAGGTAGGAACCGCCGAATATCCACGTATTGCCGTTCCCGGCAAAGAATTAACACGCGTTCTGGGTGGGGGTATAGTACCCGGAAGTCTGGTGCTTTTTGGGGGAGAGCCCGGCATAGGTAAATCTACCTTAATGCTTCAGCTGGCCTTGCGTTTAAAAAATCTGCGCGTATTATACGTGAGTGGTGAAGAAAGCGAACAACAGATTAAAATGCGTGCCGACCGTATTGGTATTACAACGGGCAGTCTTTTTATTTTACAGGAAACCAATACTCAGAATATATTTCAGCAAATAAATGAAATACAGCCTCAGCTCTTAATTATCGACTCTATTCAAACCTTGCATACCGCTTATATCGACAGTAGTCCGGGGAGCGTTAGCCAGGTGCGCGAGTGCGCGGCCGAATTTTTACGTTTTGCCAAGGAAACCAATACGCCCGTATTTATGATAGGGCACATAACCAAGGAGGGAAGCTTAGCGGGACCAAAAGTGCTCGAACACATGGTTGACACCGTTTTACAGTTTGAAGGCGACAGGAACCATATTTACCGTTTATTGCGCGCAACCAAGAACCGTTTTGGAAGCACCAACGAAATGGGTATTTACGAAATGCAGGGCCAGGGCTTAAGAGAAGTGGTTAATCCTTCTGAAATTTTAATAACTAATCGCGATAATCCTACGAGCGGCGTTGCTATTGCCTCCACCCTTGAAGGCAACAGGCCCATGCTTATTGAAACGCAGGCCCTTGTAAGTACCGCCGCATACGGAACTCCACAGCGCAGCAGCACCGGGTTTGACTTAAGGCGCCTTTCAATGCTTTTAGCTGTGCTTGAAAAGCGATGCGGATTCAGATTAGGAGTTAAAGACGTGTTTATTAATATTGCGGGAGGAATAAGAGTGGAAGATCCGGGGATTGATCTGGCGCTTGTGTGTGCAGTGTTAAGCAGTAACGAAGATTTGCCCATTCCGCAAAACATCTGTTTCTCTGCAGAAATTGGTCTAACGGGAGAAATTAGACCGGTTAGTAAAATTGAGCAGCGCATCAGCGAAGCGGAAAAGCTGGGCTTTGAAAAAATAATCATCAGCTCTTATAATTTAAAAGGAATAAATATTAAAAATTATAAAATTGAAATTGTTCCCGCCTCCAAAATAGAAGAGGTATTTAGCTTGATTTTCGGATAATGAAGATTAAAACATATATTTTACTTTTCATTTTTTCTTTCATTTCGTTTGAATTAATATCACAGAATAGTGTGGTAATCGAAAATTTAAAACGTGAGCTAAACAAGCATACAAATGAAGATACGCTTAGAGTCCAGGCTTTAAATGATCTTGCCTGGGAACTTAGCTTTTATGATTTTCGCGCTTCTTCAGCTTATTGCTCGCAGGCCCTTAACCTTAGTTATATATTAAACTACGATAATGGTCGTGCCGAAGCATATAATGTTCTTGGTAATAACGCCAGATCATTAAATAACATTGATTCGGCTTTTTTATTTTTAGGAAAAGCGCTTGCAATTAGAAAAAAGCAGGGCAACAAAACCAAACAGGCAGCGGTGCTCTTAAATATTGCAAACATATATTATCAGGAAAAAAAATATTCCGATGCAATTGTGAAGTATTCTGAGTGTATAAAACTGGCTAATGAAAATAACGCCCAAAAAGTAGCGCTTGTTGCCCTCACTAATCAGGCTGAAACATACCGTTACATAGGTATGGAGAGCAAGGCACTAAAGGCATTGCAACACGCCTTGGCAATAAATAAAAACTTAAAAGATTCACTTCAGGAACCTTATTTGTATTCTACCATGGCGGCGCTGCTTCAACAAATGGGCGATATATCAGCCGCCTCTATAAACGCAAAAAAAGCGCTAAGCCTGTTGGACAAACATCCGGATGTGTTTTTAAAAATAGCGGTGCTTAATAATTTAGGATCTTTTTACCGCGAACTTAACAAACCTGACTCGGCCCTGTCTTATTTCCGTAACGCAATTGTACTGGAAGAAGAAAACGAAGATTCGTTAAGTTTAAGCACAACCAACACTTCTATAGCTTTACTTTATCAAAGGCAAGGACAATGGGATATGGCCCTGCGTTTTTCTGAAAAAGCAAGAAATATTTCCTTTAGATTAAAAGACACTGTATCTTTTTATAATGCTACATTGGTAATGGCTGATAACTACATTCAAAAACGGAATTATAAAAAAGCACTGGCATTGGCTCTGGAAGTAGAAGAAATGGTAATCATCGGAAATAATAAGAAATCTCTGTTTGAAATGTATGACACTTTTGCCAGTATTTACAAAGGACTTAACCAACAGGAGAAGCGGGCCCAGGCACTTGAAAAGGTGATTGCGTACCGCGATTCAGTTCTTACAGATGAAAATTATAAAATTAGCGCCAAACTCAACGTAGAGCTGGATGTTTATGGAAAAGAAAAGGAAATAGAACTTCTGAGTAAATCAGCCCAACTTCAAGAGGTTGAACTGGCGCGTCAAAAATCAGCGCGAAATTTTATTACAGGTATTGCAGTTCTGTTTGGATTAATAGTTTTAGTTATAATATTCTTCTATAATAAAATAAGGAAATCCAAAATTATTATAAATAAGCAAAAGGATAGGGTAGAAGCACAAAATCAAATAATTTCCAATCAAAAACAGTTAGTAGAGGAAAAACAAAAGGAAGTTTTGGACAGTATTCATTATGCGAAAAGAATTCAGCAAAGCTTATTGCCAACAGAAAAATATATTCATCGGATAATCGGGAATTTAAAAAATTGAATATTATAGAGAGTGTTAAAATGAAACAATTATTCATCCTCCTGTTTACATTAATGATTTTTAATGTGTCTGCCGACAAAGTCGACAGCCTTAATGCGCTTTTAAAAACCAATATTCACGATACTTTACGCAGAGAGATCTTGTATTCGCTTACCACCAATTTTGAGCACACCGGTAAACCGGAAGTTGCAGAAAAGTACAGGGGCTTATTATTTGTTGTAATAAAAAGATTAAACCAACCTAAAGGGTTCGCGGAATATTATCACACACTCGGCTATAAATATTACTATAGAAGGGATTATGACCTATCCATTGAAAATTTTGAAAAAAGCGCAGTATATTATAAAAAGGCTCAGCTTTTAAAAGGTTTAATTTCTTGTCGCATAAATATTGCCGGAATTTTTGTTGAGAAAGGTGACATGAACAAAGGCCTCGACGAAAACCGGAAAATTATAAGTTTGATTAAAAGTTCAGGCGATAATTCTATGCTCGCAGATGTGTATGGTAATATCGGTATCTGCTTTTCCAACATCAGCAGGTATGACAGCGCTATCTTTTATACTACCAAAGCAGCCAGGTTAAATGAAGATAAGGGCAATTTAAGCGGCATGGCTAATAATTATGGTGGTTTGGCCGCTATTAATTTTAATATGAATCAATTTCGGATGTCCCTTTACTATCTCGATAAAATTAATAAAAGTAACATTACTTTTAGTCCGGCTTTAAAAAACTGGGTCTACGGTTTTACCGCTTCGGTTTACACCAATTTAAACCAATTAGATTCGGCGCTCTTGTATAGTGTAAAGGCTATCGATTATAGTAAAGAAACAAACGACAGATATTCCTTAATTAACGCGCTTTTAAATCAGGCAGAAGTGTTTACCAAGCAAAATAAAAATGAGGCAGCCCTTGTTAATATCAAAGAAGCTATAAGCCTCAGCAAGGAAATTGAATCGGATGTGCTTCTTGCCAAGGCCTATACAACCTACGGCACGGTGGCTACTGAACTTAAATTGTATGGCGAAGCCCTTCAATATTTTAAACTGAGTAATGAACTTGAAATAAAAAACAATAACTCTTCAAGTGTTCTTGAAAACATAAAAGGTACCGCCAGGGTTTACGGTTTAATGGGAAACTATAAACAGCATTCTTTTTTTCTGGATAGTCTCATTAGATATAAAGACAGGCTTAATGAAACTGAAATGGCACAGCATTCAAAAGAGATGGAAATAAAGCACGAAACTGAAAAAAAGGATCTGCAGATCGAAACCGCGAACACGCACATTTTATTGGAAGAAGAAAAGAACAAACAAAAAGAAAAAGTAATCTTGTTTGGAGCACTGGCGCTGGCCCTTACACTTATTTTAGGAACCCTCGCTTATTTTAATTTTCGCAAATTTAAAAAAGCTAACAAGATCATCAACACCCAGAATCTCAGGCTCTCTGTTCAGAAGCAGGAAGTGGAAGAACAAAAACATCTGGTGGAAGAAAAACAAAAAGAAATTATTGATAGCATCAATTATGCAAAACGCATACAGGGCGCCGTTCTTACAAGTGATGATGTTTGGAATAAGGTTTCAAAAGACCACTTTATTTTGTTTAAACCCAAAGACATTGTAAGCGGCGATTTTTACTGGGCTTACAATACGCCGACTAACCGTTCGATATTTGCATTAGCCGATTGCACCGGTCACGGTGTTCCTGGTGGTTTTATGAGCATGCTTGGTAATAGTTTTTTAAATGAAATTGTTATCGAGAATAAAATTTTTAATCCTTCAACCATACTAAATAAACTTCGCGAAAAAATAATAAACGCTTTGGATCAAAAAGGTGCTGAGAAGCGTAAAGACGGAATGGACATAGCGCTGTGTGTTTGGAATAAATTAAACAATACACTTGAATTTTCAGGAGCCAACAATGGTTTAATGATTTTACGCAAAAGCACTATTATTGAGTTAAGGCCCGATAAAATGCCTATAGGAACTTACATAGGCGAAGATAAATCGTTTAACAGTCAAACGTTTCAATTAGAGCCGGGTGATTGTATTTACCTGATCACTGACGGTTTTCCGGACCAGTTCGGTGGCCCCAAAGGCAAAAAATTTAAATACAAACAAACCGAAGATTTATTAATTTCAATTCATGCCCTGCCAATGCAGGAACAATTAAAAATACTTGACACGGAGTTTGAAGAATGGAAGGGAAGTTTAGAACAAGTTGACGACGTTTCTCTGGTTGGTATACGCGTTTAATTACTTAGCTTTTCAATCAGTTTGGTGGTAGAAAACCCTTCAAGTAACGGAATAGTAACAACAGTGCCTCCTCTGGCTTTAACGATGTCTGCGCCTACAACCTCTTCAGGCTTATAGTCATTTCCTTTAACTATAATATCAGGCTGTAAAAATTGTATCAAATCGCGCGGAGTCTCTTCATCAAAAAATATAATCGCGTCTACACAGGCTAGTGCCGCTAAAACCATCGACCTTGCCATGTTATTGTTAACCGGTCTGTTTGGAGCCTTTTGTAACTTTTTTATGGAATCATCCGTATTCAGGCCTAAGATCATGTATCCGCCCAAATCTCTGGCCTGGCTTAAATAATCAACGTGACCCGGATGTAAAACATCAAAACATCCGTTTGTAAACACTATTTTTTTACCTTTTAATCTTAGACCATTAATGGTTCTTAAAGCATCATCTTTAAGTACTATCTTACTTTTTAATTGGTTGTGAAACGACATTTTTATTTCGGTTATAAAGTGGTAATACAATAAAACTTATTCCTCCAAGAACTACGACTAATATGAACTGGCTCGTCCAAACCAGCCAGGGGAAGGCAATCGCTGGCACTTTTTCAAGACCATAAGTGGTTATAAGAATAGAGCTGATAATGAAAGGATAAGCGCCCAAGCCGCCGGGAGAAAAAATAACGCCAAAGGTTCCAAACAACAAAAGAGTAAGGCACTCTTTTTGCCCAAGGTTCGATGTACCTTTTAAAGCAAAAAAGCAGGCGTAAAGCGAATAAAAATAACTTAACCATATGAACAAACTTAATACTACAAATTGAACAGGCTTTTCCATTTTTCTGATAGAGCCTACGCCATCTCCCAGGCCTTTAATAATGGAACCAAACTTTCCGCGCAGCATTCCGGCCACCTTTTTTCTAACTGAAAGAAATACTATAATCAGGGTTGCTATAACCGCAAGCAATATAATAAGTTTAACGGGGCTTTGCGATGCGGCCGCTAATTTTATTTTCAACGGAAAGAAGATCCATTTATTAGCAAGTCCAATCAGCTCATTAAACTGTAATGCAAGAGTTAAAACAAATATGAACAAGAACAGAATAAAATCTACAATGCGCTCGGTAATAACTGTGCCAAGGGCTATTTCAAAAGGAACATTATCATATTTGGTGGCCAGTGTGCAACGCGAAATTTCACCCATGCGTGGAATACCATAGTTGGCAAGGTATCCAATTAATACATGACAATTGGCGTTCAATAGTTTTGTTTTCTGCCCAAGGGGGGCCAGCAAATAATTCCAACGGTAAGCTCTTAAAAAATGACTGACAAAGGCAATGATTACAGAAACACTCACCCAAAAATAATCGGCGGTTTTAAAAGCGTAAAAAATTTCGTCTTGCTGAGTAGGCGTAATTTGCCGGAGAGAAAGCCAGATTAATAAAATTCCTATGCCCAGTAAAACTACAAACTGTATTATGGACCGGGTATTTTTAACCTGCACTGTTTTTAATTTATTGCTTTAAGTTTATTGTTGGCGCTGTCTGGAAAAACAACCCACGGCTTAAAGGTTTTTGCTTTCTCAAATGCCATGTTCATGTATGAAATAATTATTACCACATCGCCCGGTTTAACCTTCAGGGCTGCAGGACCATTCATGCATATTACGCCGCTGGCCCGCTCACCTTTTATAACATACGTTATAAGGCGCTCACCGTTATTCTTATTGAGCACGTGAACCATTTCGTTTTCAATTAAATTGGCCGCATCCATTAAATCTTCATCAATGGTTATGCTTCCAATGTAATCTAACTCGGCCTGCGTAACCGTAACACAGTGGATCTTAGATTTCATTACCTGAATTTCCATAACGTTGCAAAGTTAGGCTTTTTTATTCAGATTACCGGCAGGCAAAAGCCGTTAAAAAACAATAACTTTACACAATTTAACCGGCAAATAACACGTTATATAACTCTCTGAAAAAGCTTTTTCTCATAATCATAGCTCTATTGCTTTCGCTTCATTTTTTCTCTCAGGAAAATGATGGCTATGGTGTGAATTTACCAAAGTTTTATAAAACAAAACTTCATTTTGGTTTTACAATTGCCGGCAATACTACCGATTACAGGCTTAATACAAAACCAAATTCGCAGTTTCCGGATACGGTATTAATTAACAACAAAGATACTTCACGCTTAAGAGTGCGGACCATTTACACGCAGCCGGCGCCCGGCTTCGCAATTGGCCTGGTGGCCGATGCGCGTCTTCATGATTATATCCGTTTGCGTTTTACGCCCAGTATTAGTTTCGCTTCACGCAAAATAGAATATACACTTTCTAATTCTGCCCGCGACACGTTTAAAGTTTATCAAAAAACAGTGGAATCTACTTTTTTAATTTTTCCCCTTGAAACAAAAATTCAATCCAAGCGTCTTGGAAATTTCAGCGCTTACGTGATTGGAGGGTATGGCTATGCCCTAGATCTCGCTTCCCGCAAAAAAGCGGCGGGCGTGGTTACCGGACCTAATCAGCTCGAAAACAATGTGAAGGTAAAACGCGATGATTTTTTTTACAGTGCCGGTGCCGGAACGGATTTTTACCTCGAATATTTTAAACTTGGACTCGAAATTAAACTGCAGGTGGGCACGCGTAATCTTTTAAACCCAAGCAACAATATTTTTAGTAACAGCATAGATAAAATGCGTTCGCGCATGGTTGTGTTTACCGTTACATTTGAAGGATAAATAATACTCCGGCGGCTTTTTACGCTCCTTTTTAGTATCTTTAAAAAATTGAAGAATAAAAATCTTCCCACACTATGCAAACAAAAATACAATTACAGGTAAGTCCACAGTCGGCTCTTAATGAACAGTTTTTAAAAGAAGAGGCGAAGTTACAATTGGGTTTAAAACCAGATGATTCTTTTTCTATAAAAATTCTTAAGCGCAGTATCGACGCGCGTAACCGCAATATAAAAATTAATCTCACGCTTTTAGTTTGTGTTAACGAAGAGCCGGAAGAAGAAAAAATTACGCTGAACTACTCCGATGTATCCTCCTCTAAAAAAACCTGTCACATTATTGGAGCAGGCCCGGCAGGCTTGTTTGCCGCTTTAAGATGTTTGGAAACAGGCGTAAAGCCGATTATTTTCGAACGTGGGAAAGACATAAAAGCAAGAAGAAGAGATCTTGCAGCAATTAATAAAGATCATATTGTTAACCCTGAAAGCAATTATTGCTTTGGCGAAGGTGGCGCCGGAACCTACAGCGATGGTAAGCTTTACACGCGTTCCAATAAAAGAGGAGATATTGAAAAAGTATTGCGCGTTCTGGTTTTTCACGGAGCTAGTCGCGATATTCTGGTGGATGCCCACCCACATATCGGTACAAATAAATTACCACAACTTATTCAAAATATTCGTGAAACTATTTTGGAATACGGAGGACAAATTTATTTTAACAGTAAGTTAACTGATCTTGCCATTCAAAGTCAGCGGCTGTCTGCAATAACAATTAAAAATGCGGAAGGTGAACTTATGATCCCGGTGCAGAAACTGATTTTAGCTACAGGCCATTCTGCACGCGATATTTATGAGCTTCTTCAGAGTAAAAATATTCTTTTGGAAGCAAAGCCTTTTGCAATTGGTGTAAGGGCAGAGCATCCTCAATCGCTGATAGATAAAATTCAATACCATTGCGGGTCGATTGATGAAGCTCTTGAAAAGCGGGAGTTCCTTCCTGCCGCCAGTTACAGCCTGGTTCAACAAATAAAAGGTTATGGCGTTTATTCTTTTTGCATGTGCCCCGGAGGGATAATTGCCCCTTGTGCCACGGCTCAGCAGGAAGTAGTTACTAACGGTTGGAGCCCGAGTAAACGTAACAACCCATATGCCAATAGCGGAATTGTTGTGGGGCTTGAATTAAAAGATTTTGAACCGTATAAAAAATTTGGCGCTTTGGCAGGGTTGGAATTTCAAAAAGAATTTGAAAAACGAGCCTGGAGTCTTGGTGGACAAACACAAACAGCTCCGGCGCAGCGCTTGCAGGATTTCATAAATGGCAGAACAAGCGATACCCTGCCTGACTGCAGTTACCAGCCCGGGCTGAAGAGTGTAAACATGCAGGATGTTTTGGGTAGGTTTATTGGACCTGTTCTTAGAGAAGGTTTTAAATCTTTCGGCGGAAAAATGCGCGGTTATTTAACCAACGAAGCGGTCATAGTTGGTGTGGAATCGCGAACATCTACTCCTGTAAGGATACCAAGGGATAAAGAAAAATTGAATCACCCTCAGGTGCTTAATTTATTTCCCTGTGGTGAAGGCGCCGGTTTTGCGGGAGGCATTATGAGTGCGGCTATGGATGGAGAAAAATGCGCGGACGCATCACTAAATTAGCGTATGGAAAAAAAACATAAATTAACACACTCACCTTTTCACTTATTACAAAAGTGCTTAACAGATTTTAGCACTGAAGGAACCGTAAATAAAATATTCCTGCTCCAACAATGTTCTTCTACAGGGTTTCCGCACCAAAAGCAAATTTTAAATTATCACAACAGTCTTTTATTTTTATTGTCGCACGCTGAAAATCAGAAGGTTTTTAACTGTGCCTCAAATGAAATGGAGCGGCTTACTTCTTATATTAAAAAAAACAATACCCTCAGGAAAGCAATGTCCGGTAGTGGCCTCGCCGGTACAAGTACCCGTGGAGCATACAGCTTGACACTTATTAAATTTTTACTCGATGAGTTTCCGGGAGATGTTTCATTGTATTCTTTTGATAAGACAGGACAGCATCCAAAAGCAGTACTAAAACATGTATTACCTGAAACAGAATTCGATTTATTGGCCGATGAAAAATTAAAGCCTTATAAATGGATAGAAAAAGCCTCTGGCTCAAATGATCCGGGGAAAATGCTTTGGTGGTTAATTACCGCAATGGATGGCTTAAAAGCAGGGGTAGTATTAAAAGATGAGTTGTTTGAGTCGTTAAAGCTTTACATTGACATTAGTTCAAAGCAACAAAAGTATTCGAAAAGTTATGGCACTGTAAAAGTACAGGATAGATATTTTCATGGGGAAGGTTTATTGAAAAAATTTGATGAAAAAGAGATTATCAATAAAAAATTACCTCTTGAAAAGAAACTAACTAATAATGAAAAGAAAAATATTTTAACTGCCGCAAGAATCGCTCTTTGTTTGCTTAACAGGGAAACTGATCCCATTACCTATTGCGAAGACCTGAACCTGAAATATTATGAATTGGACCGCGGACTTTCTATCGCCTTATTTGGTATTGATAGTGAACGAGGGCTGCCCGTAGAATCCTACGTAGGTTTTATGATGTTTAAAAATGGATACCCAATGGCTTATGGCGGCGCCTGGTTGTTTGGCCAACGTTCGTTAATAGGCATTAACATTTTTGAAGCTTACAGGGGAGGGGAGTCGGCCTATATTTTTTCGCAATTATTACGTTGTTACCGAATGGCTTTTCGCGCCTCCTATTTTGAAGTGGAACCATATCAGTTCGGAAAAAATAATCCTGAAGGAATACAGTCGGGTGCTTTTTGGTTTTATTATCGGTTTGGCTTCCGGCCCTGCAATTCTGCCTTGTATGAACTTTCCTTAAGCGAACACAAAAAAATAAATGAAACAAAAGGTTACCGCAGTTCTCCTGAAATTTTGAAAAAGTTTACCGCTTCAAATTTGTTTGTTCAGTTTGACAATACTTTAGGTAAAACCATTAACCCTGCGGACATAAGCAGATTTATCACCCACATGGTAATTAAGAACTTTCAGGGCAACCGTAAAGCGGCTGTACTGCAGGTGCGCAAACTTTTAAAAAAAGAAAAAATAATTAAAGTCAATTCTAATGAAAACGCTGTGGGCTTAAATAAACTGGACCTGTTTATCGGTTTTTGCTTTGATCTTGAAAACGTTCCGATGAAAGTAAAAGATCATCTTAATAAAATAATTGTAGCCAAAGGAAAATCAGAATTTGAATACATTCAATTGCTGAACAGCTTTCATTTTGATAAATATCTTACCGCTGAGCTAAAACAATTTTTATTGTAAATTTACAGGCATTATGACACGTATTTTAACAGGAATTCAAAGCACTAACGTACCGCACCTTGGTAATGTTTTGGGCGCTATTTTGCCCGCAATTGAATTAAGCAAAAAACAGGATAATGAAAGTCTTTTGTTTATTGCCGACTTGCACACCTTAACCTCTCAAAAAAGCGCTGATTTTATTCGTCAAAGCACTAATGCCGTTGCGGCAACCTGGCTTGCATTTGGCATTGATACTTCCCGCACGGTGTTTTACCGCCAAAGCCGCGTGCCACAGGTAACCGAATTAACCTGGTACCTGAATTGCCATACGCCTTATCCCATGCTCGCTAACGCCCATTCGTTTAAAGACAAAAGCGGAAGGCTTAGTGATGTAAACGCGGGATTATTTATTTATCCGGTTTTAATGGCTGCCGATATTTTATTGTATGATGCAAACAAAGTTCCGGTTGGTAAGGATCAGGTTCAGCATTTGGAAATTGCTGCTGATATTGCAAGGGCGTTTAATCATAGCGTTCAGGAAGAAGTGTTTGTGGTTCCTGAGGCTCTTACAGATAACCGCGTAATGTTGGTGCCGGGTATTGACGGCCAAAAGATGAGTAAGTCTTACAACAACTTTATAAATATTTTTCTTCCTGAAAAAGAACTTAAAAAAGTGGTGATGAGCATTGTGAGTGACAGTAAATCGCTTGAAGACCCTAAAGATCCTCACACCGATAATACTTTTAAATTATATCAATTGTTGGCATCTGCCGAACAAACCGAGAGTATGCGATTGAATTACACGAAAGGCGGCTATGGTTATGGTCACGCCAAAACTGCTTTACTGGAGCTGATTTTAGATAAATATAAAGACGAGCGTAAAGAGTTTGACAGGTTAATGAATAATACCTCCATGCTCGAAAAAGAATTAAGTATTGGCGAAAATAAAGCTAATCAGATGGCGAACGAAAAACTTAAGAAGGTAAGACAGATAATAGGTTATTGAAAAAATAAGGTTGTTTGTTTATGAAAAAACCTTGTGCGTTAAATCCAGCTGTCAAAAGACTTTATAGTGTCAAGACTGATTAAATAAGAGTTAAAAAGATCTATTCTTGTTTTACGTCCGAACACGCCCAGCGTATAACGTAACTCTTCGTTATCTTTCGTTTCATTTTTTTTAATATATTTAAGAGAAAGCTCTTTTAGTTTTGCTTCTACTTCATGTGCACTAGGTCCCTTGTAAAAAGTAACACGGTAACCTCTTTGCTGATGCAAACGGCTGATCATGTTTTGTACGTATTCAAATAAAAATAAAATAACAATGGTTAGTGCGGCGCCTACTCCGGCTAGATTATAATCCTTTGTTCCGATAGCCATTCCCAATGCGGCTGTTATCCAGATAGTGGCCGCGGTGGTTAAGCCACTTACGGTAAACCCTTCTTTAAAAACCACGCCTGCGCCAATGAAACCAATTCCGGTTACAATGTTTGCCGCAATGCGGTCAGTGCTGCCGTTAGCTCCAATTTTTGTTGAGACAATTGTAAAAAGTGTGGATCCCAGGCAGATTAAAATCATTGTTCTGAACCCCGCGGCTTTACTGCTGATTTCCCGTTCAACTCCAATAATGCCTCCTATAATCAGTGAAATAATCAGCTGCATTATTTCTTCAGTGTGAATCATAAACATTGCCAGGCATTAAAAGATTTGTAAAATAAGAATTCATGTTTCATAAGATGTGACACCTTAAGCTTTTGCTTAACATCATTAAACAAAAATATATAATTCTTTTGCCTTAGCCCAAAATAACATCGCTAAATTACCGGCCTTCTCAATATATCCATAAGATGCGGGAAATATTCTTACTTTTACTATGAACCCTAATCCATCAATCCAATGAATACAAGATCTCTGCTACTGTTAGCACTGTTTATTATTACATCAACATGGGTTTATAGTCAGGATAAATACGAGTTCATGATAGTTGAATACAACCATTCAGCCAAACATCAGATAGTAGTGTGTATCGATGGACGGGAATTTGTTACTGAAGACGCCAACTTTTTAAATCAAAAAGAATCTGTTCTTAACTCTAATCCTTTGCTGAACAAAATTAAAGAGTATCAAACGCTGGGCTGGGAAGTAATAACCTTCGAAACTCTTCCGGGAGAAAACCAGGTGAGTAAAACCTATATGGCTTATTTAAAGAAAAAGAAAACGGATAAGAAATAACAAGCTCCCGCTCATGGATAAAAATACGAACGCCGTATTTATATTTAATAAACTTGCTAAAGAGTATCAGGATAAGTTTATGAATGTAGACTTATATGGTAACACTTTTAATGCGTTTTGCAATTTGCTTCCTTTGAACGCTGAAGTTTTAGAGCTTGCATGCGGGCCCGGAAACATTACAAAATATTTATTAAAGCTTCGTCCCGATCTAAAAATTACAGGAACAGATTTGTCGGAAAACATGATTAAGCTGGCCATGGCAAATAATCCTTTTGCTGAATTTAAAATTATGGACGGAAGGGAATTAAAACATCCCGATAAAAAATACGATGCCATCATGTGCGGTTTTCTTCTTCCGTACCTTTCAAAGCCCGAAGCAATATGCCTGATCGATGATGCCTGCATGTGTCTAAAACCAACTGGTTTAATTTACATCAGTACAATGGAAGACCGCTACGATAAATCTGGTTTTAAAAAAGGAAGCGCCGGCGATGAAATTTTTATGCACTACCATGAGGCCGGATACCTTAATGAAGCTTTGCAAACATCAGGGTTTACAATAAAGGAATTAGATAGAAAAGAATATCCGGGAGCCAATGGAGAAAAAACTGTGGATTTAATAATCATTGCACAAAAAAACGTGGTTGCGCCATCTGCAAACACTTAGTTTTATGGAGCCTGAGATTAAAATACTTTCAGCAAAGAAATTAGTAGGCATACAAAAAAGCATGTCGTTAATTAATAATAAGACTATGGAATTGTGGCGCAGTTTTATGCCCAGGCGAAAGGAAATAAAAAACACGGTCTCTTCTTTGTTATATTCAATTCGTATTTATGAACGATCGGCCGACATTGAGGATTCACAAACATACCATCAAAAGTGGGCGGCTGTTGAGGTAAAGGATTTTGAAAATGTTCCTGAAGGAATGGAAACCTTTACACTCTCCGGAGGCCTGTATGCAGTTTTTTTATATAAAGGTTCAAGCGCAGATGTCCGCATCTATCAATACATATATAGTTCCTGGCTTCCTGGTTCTGATTATGAGCTTGATGATCGTCCCCACTTTGAAGTGATGGGTGAAAAATATAAAAATAATGATCCTGATTCGGAAGAGGAAATTTGGATACCGGTAAAACACAAAAATAACCAATCAAAAACAACGGTAACCACTTAACTTGTCGTCGCAATTTTTCTGAACATTAAATTATGAACGTTCGTTTGCTTTGCATGGATACCTAAACCGCGTATCTCAAAATCTGTATCGCCCATGATAAATCACTGTTCAGCTTTTAAATTTCATTAATTTTTCGTTAATTTAAACCTGATAAACTCCTTATTTTATGGCCAAGAACAAATCTAAATCAATATTAAATTCTAACTCTACCAGGTTCTTATACGAGTACTTAAACAACACCTCACCTACAGGGTTTGAAAGCGGCGGCCAAAAAATATGGCTCAATTACCTGAAGCCTTATATTGATGAACATTTTGTAGATACTTATGGAACTGCGGTTGGTGTTATTAATCCCAAAGCACCGTATAAAGTGGTAATTGAGGCGCATGCCGATGAAATAAGCTGGTTCATTCATTACATAACCAAAGATGGTTTTATTTATCTGTGCAGGAATGGCGGAAGTGATCATCAAATCGCTCCTTCAAAGAGAGTTAATATTCATACCGATAAAGGAATTGTGAAAGCGGTGTTTGGCTGGCCGGCCATACATGTACGCGAACCTGGAAGAGAAGAAACGCCCACACTTAAAAACATCTTCCTCGACCTTGGATGCAAAAATGATAAAGAAGTAGCCGATCTTGGTGTTCATGTAGGTTGCGTGGTAACCTATGAAGATGAACTGATGGAATTAAACAACCGTTATTATACCGGCAGGGCCTTAGATAACCGTATTGGAGGCTTTATGATTGCAGAAGTGGCCCGTCTTTTAAAAGAAAGAAAAGACAAGCTTCCCTTTGGCCTGTACATAGTAAATGCGGTTCAGGAGGAAGTTGGCCTGCATGGTGCCGAAATGATAGCCCGCAGAATAAAACCAAATGTGGCAATAATTACAGACGTTTGTCACGATACCCAAACCCCTATGATGAACAAAATAATGAGCGGCGATTTAAGTTGCGGCAAAGGTCCGGTATTAAGTTATGCGCCGGCGGTTCAAAACAATTTGCTCAAATTAATTATTGAAGCCGCGGATAAAAATAAAATTCCTTTTCAGAGATTAGCCGCAGCGCGTGCCACCGGTACAGATACCGACGCCTTCGCCTATTCAACAGAAGGAATTGCCTCCGCTTTAATTTCTTTGCCATTGCGTTATATGCATACAACCGTTGAAACTGTAAACAAACAGGATGTAGAGGAAGTAATAAAATTAATTTATGCGTCTTTAAAACTCATTAAGAATAATCAGGATTTCAGATACATCAGATAAACTAATGAAAGGAATTGTTGCTTGCTAGTTAAACCGGTAAATTAATAATTCAGAATCACAACAGAATGGCCCTAATAGGTTCTATAATAAAAAAAGTTATTTCGGTAAGAAGTAAAATTCCTACACGTAGAAACGCGTACAAGCAGCAAATCCGGCAGCTGCGCAAATTATTATTAAAAGCTCAGTTCACTGAGTTTGGCAAAAAATACCTTTTTAATGAATTGGTTTTGCTGGAAGACCCGATTAAAATTTATCAGAACACTGTTCCCATTCATGATTATCAAAGTATTTTTAATGCCTGGTGGCACCGCTCACTGGCGGGCGAAAAAAATATTTGCTGGCCGGGTAAAATAAAATATTTTGCCCTGAGCAGTGGAACTTCCGAAGCGGCCAGTAAACATATTCCTGTTACCAAAGCCATGATCAGCGCCATTCAAAAAGGAACGCTGCGCCAGATTTTATCAACCCGTCACTTTAACTTTACCAAAGAACAATTTGAAACCGAAATTTTATTTGTTGGCGGAAGCACCAATTTAAATTATAACGGTACCTATTTCAGCGGCGATCTCAGCGGTATTACTACCGGAACGCAACCGCGCTGGTTTCAGAATTTTTCACTTCCGGGACCCGAAATACGTTCTCAAACTGTTTGGGAAAAAAAATTACAGGACATTGTAGATAACGCCAAAAGCTGGGACGTGGGCTTTATCTGCGGCGTACCGGCGTGGATTCAGATTTTGTTTGAGCGGATCATCAAACATTACAATGTAAAAACCATTCACGATGTTTGGCCCAACCTTGCCGTATTTGTGCACGGAGGAGTGGCCATAACTCCTTATAAAAATACCATTGATGCCCTTTGTTCGAAGCCATTAATTTACCTTGACACCTATATGGCTTCTGAAGGCTTTATCGCTTATCAGGAAAGGCCCAACGCCAATCAGGCCATGAAACTGCTCACTGATAACAAAATGTTTTTTGAGTTTATACCCTTTACCGAAGAAAACTTTGATAGTGACGGAAATGTTAAGCCTAATGTAAAAGCGCTGAACATTACTGAGGTAGAACTGGATAAAGATTATGCCTTGCTGTTAACTAACTGTGCCGGGGCGTGGCGTTACTTAATTGGCGACACCGTTAAATTTACCGATCTGAAGCGCTGCGAGATAATTGTAACCGGACGAACCAAACATTTTTTAAGCCTGTGCGGTGAGCACCTAAGTGTTGATAATATGAACCAGGCAATAAAACTGGCGTCAGAAGAAATGCACATTAACATTAACGAGTACTGTGTGGCGGGTATTCCTCATCAGGGTTTATTCGCACACCATTGGTATGTAGGAGTTGACAGACCTGTTAATGAAAATGAACTGCTTGACAAAATTGATTCGCATTTAAAAGCATTAAACGATGACTACGTTACTGAACGAAAACACGCTTTAAAAGAGTTGTTTATCACCGTTTTACCTAACCAGACATTTATTGATTTTTTAGCCAGTAAAAATAAACTTGGCGGGCAAAGTAAATTCCCCCGCGTTATGAAAGGCAAACAACTTGAGGAGTGGCTTGAATTTTTAACCAGATTAAAAAAATAAAATTTGATACTTAGCCTTATATCCCAAACACTTGTTATTGTTATTTTTCTCACCTTTTCTTTTGGGCCGGCTTTTTTTGCATTAATAAACGCAGGTATAAAACACGGATATAAATCCGGCTCCATTTTAGCTACCGGAGTGGTGCTCAGCGATTTTTTACTTTGTTTGCTTATAATTGTTCTGGTGCATTACGGCGCCACCAATTTTATAACCGATGAAAAAAGTCAGCGTTTCATGGGTATCCTGGCAGGCACAGTTCTTATAATTTTTGGCGCTTTGTATTTTAAAAAACCTCCTGTATCTAAAAAAGATGAGGAAGTGGATGTGTATGTGCCGTCAACAAAAGCCATGTTGCTAAAAGGTTTTTTTCTGAACATCTTAAACCCTGCTGTGTGGCTGATTTGGCTTGGTAATGTAACGGCAGTAAGTAAAACTCTGAATTACTCCATGTTTAAAATGATTGTTTTTTTTAGCATAACGCTTGGCCTTACATTAATGGTTGAGTTTGCGAAAGTGTCGGCAGCGGAAAAATTAAAGAAAATATTAACTGATAAAATAATGCATAACGTTAATATTATAACGGGTGTTTTATTAGTTATTTTTGGGGTTGTTTTGATATATAATCATTTTTTTGAAAGCACATGACGCCGGAGGATCTCGAAAAGTTTAAACAAAAACTTATAGAAACAACACCATTTCCAAGTGTATACATGTATAAGTTTATTGTTGAAAGTAATAACCGGAAAATTGCGCTGGTTGAAAATCTTTTTGATGCCGAAGCCGATATTCACACCAAAGAGAGCGGCAGCGGAAAATATACAAGTGTAACGGCAAAAATTGTGGTGGTAAGCGTTGAAGAAGTAATTGAAGTATATAAAAGAGCTGCTGAAATTCCGGGCATTATTTTTTTATAGCGTCTATAGAATATATAAAAAATGAATACTGAACTCAACTCTTCCCATTTAAAAGTAATCATTAATCAAAAGGGCGCTGAACTTAGCAGTGTTACCGATAAGAACAACATAGAGTTTATCTGGCAGGCTGATAAAGAGGTTTGGCCGAGGCACGCTCCCGTATTATTCCCCATTGTTGGAAAACTAAAAGGCGATCAGGCCTTTTATGAAGGTAAAACCTGTAAGTTATCACAACACGGCTTTGCAAGAGATATGGATTTCGAACTGATCTCTTCCTCTTCAAACTCGGCCACCTTTCAGTTAGCATCATCAGCCGAAACAATTAATAAATATCCGTTTGAATTTGTTTTTGAAATCACCTATCAGTTAAACGAATCAGAACTGATCACCACCTATAAAGTAAAAAATCCGGGTTCCGCCCCGCTGTTGTTTTCAGTAGGCGCGCACCCCGGTTTTAATTGTCCGCTTAACAAAGATGAAACATTCGAAGATTATTTTCTGGAGTTTGAAACAAATACACTGAGTCAAACTTTATTACAGGATGGTTTGTTATCAGAAAACATATCAACTCTTAACCTTGAAAATAACCAGCTTCCACTGTCTGTTGCTCTTTTTGATAAAGACGCCCTTGTGTTTGAAAATGACCAGATTAATAAGATAAGTCTTCGCTCAAAAAAATCTAAACACAGCGTAACAATGACTTGCCAGGGTTGGCCTTATTTTGGCATTTGGACCAAAAAAGGAAACAACCGTTTCGTTTGCCTGGAGCCATGGCAAGGCATTACAGATGGAATAAACTCCATGCACCAGTTCTCTGATAAAAAAGGAATTTTGCATCTGGATGCCGGAAAGGAATACAGCTGTGCGTTTTCGTGTACATTTTGTTAATTTTACTTATTTCAACGGCTTAAAATGCAGCTTTATAGCCGAAATTCCGTATTTTTGCCCCTCTAAAAATAGTGATGCAACAGCATTTAGTTGTTTCAGAATTATAAAAATAAAAATAAAATGAACATGAATATTAGCAAGCACGATATTGACAGCTTGAACGCCGAGATTAAAATAAATGTTACACCGGCAGATTACGAAGCGCGTGTAGCCGAAGCTATAAAAAAAGTACAACGCCAGGCTTCTATGCCGGGTTTTAGACCGGGGAAAGTTCCGAACGGATTAATTAAAAAACAATACGGAACTCAGATTATGGTGGATGAGATCAATAAATTATTGAACGACACTATTCACAAATACATTGAAGAAAACAAAATAGATATTTTAGGTAATCCATTACCCAAAGATCAAACTACTGTTGATTTTGAAAAGCAAAAAGAATTTGAATTCGTTTATCAGGTAGGACTTGCTCCGCAGTTTAACGTTAATCTTGACAGTAATCACACCTTTACATTTAAAACTGTAAAAGTTGACGATGAGCTGGTTGAAAAATACGTAAAGGATGTGCGCCGTAATTATGGCAAGCCTCACAACCCAGAAGTAGCAGGCGAGAAGGATGTTGTATTTGTTGATATTAATGAGCTCGATGAAACCGGCGCCATTAAGCCGGGTGGAATTTTTAAAAGCACCAGCGTTAGCGCTGAACGCATTAAAAATGAAAGCGCTAAATCAAAAATACTTGGCGTTAAGAAAGAAGATAAAGTTGTTATTAGCATAGATGAGCTTTATGAAAATGCACTTGATAAAAGCGTGTCTTTAGGCATTGATAAGGAAACAGCTGAACATACACACTGCAATCTACAGTTAACAGTTAAAAACATTGCACGTTTGGAAGACGCAGAATTGAACCAGGAATTATTCGACAAGGTTTATGGCGCAGGAAATGTTACTTCGGAAGAAGAATTCAGAAATAAAATCCGTGAAGAACTTGCGTTGATGTTTAATGCTGATTCGGAGCGCTTTTTAAAAACAGAAGTTGAAAAACAACTGGTGGATAAATTAAATCTTAAGTTACCGGACGAATTTTTAAAACGCTGGTTAATGGCGGTAAACGAAAAGCCAGTAACGCAGGAAGAACTTGAAAAAGATTATCCGAATTATGCTAAGGCTATGCAATGGCGTTTAATTGAAAATAAAATAATAAAGGATAACGAAATAAAAGTAGATGCTGAAGAAGCAACAGAGGAGGCGAAAATGTTCATCCGCGGAGAATACGCACGATACGGACAGGCTGCGCAGGACGAAGATGTTGAAAAAATAGCAAAAGACCTTTTAAGCAAAGAGAAGGAAGCTCAGAAGATATTTGAAAATCTTTACAGCAAAAAAGTACTTAATCTTATTAAGGAGAAGTGCACGCTTCAAACTAAAGAACTGAGCTACGAAGAATTCTTTAAGAACAATTAGTTTCCGGGTTTTTAAAATTATAAAGGAGTTCTTATCAAAGGGCTCCTTTTTTTATTTCCGGATTAAAAAAATAATCATGTGCATTTAACCGTTTGGCCTGTAGAGCCATCCGCCCGGATCCATAGTCTTCTGGCCTTTCCAGATCTGAAGGTTCATCGAGTTCTTTCCTTCATCTTCGTTGTACAGCACAATTCCAATGGGCTGTTTTACCGAAACTTTCTGACCTGATTTTACTAGCACTTCGCCAAGATTACTATAAACGCTTAAATATTCGCCGTGACGGATGATAACTAATTTACCTCCGGTTGGAGAAATTGCTATTCCGGTTACTTCCCCATCAAACACCGCGCGTACCTGAGTGCCTTTATTAGCGCAGATCTCAACGCCGTAATTAGAAATCATAAACCCTTTTATGGCCGGATGTTCGTGCTCACCGTAATTTTCGCAGATAATGCCTTTTAATACGGGCCAGGGTAACCTTCCGCGGTTGTTGGCGAAATCAGCGCTTAAGGCAACCGCTTCTTCGCTTAATTCAGGAATAACTGCCGGCTCTGTTTTTACTTTGGTTATGGTTGTTGTATTTTCAACCGGGCTCTTTATTTTTTTATTTGTTTCCTTTAACTTTTTTTCTTTTGCTTCCTTAATTTTTTTTGCTGCCACCGCGTCCGATTCGGCCTTTGCTTTGGCCTCTTCCATCTTCCGTTTTATTTCGTCGGCTATCATTTTTTTAATGGCCAGCTGTAACTGAATGGTTTCTTCTTTCTTTTTTTCAAGCTCTGCCTTTAATTGTTTTTCTTTCTGCTGAAGCTCCGTTAACACCTGTTCGTGCTCGTTTTTTTCTTTGCTGAGGTTTTGCTTTTCAACTTCCTCGGTTCCAAGCAATACATTTTTCTCGTGTCGCTGATTTTTTAATTCATTCAGATTGGCGAGCAAAAGATCCTGAGTATGTATTATTTCGCCGGCTTGCTTTTTTCTGAAATCGGAATACTGTTGAAAATATTTTAAGCGTGAATACGCCTGGTTGAAGCTGGAAGCGGCAAACACAAACATAAGTTTACCGTAAGAATCCTGGTTTCGTTGCGCAAAAATTATCATGCGCGCATAATCCTGTTTTAATTTTTCAAGATTCGCTTTTAAAGTTCCTGACTTTAGTTCGTTATTTTTAATTTCTTTATTGAGTTGGGCGAGTTCTGTATTAATGGTATTTATCAGATCCTGTCTTTTTTCAAGCTTCATGTTGATGTTAACAAGAGCGCCTAACGAAGAGCGTTTGTTTGCTTTTGTTTCACTAAGCATTGAATTGATCTCTTTGATCTCTTCATTAATACGTTTCTTTTTATTTTCTAAATCTTTTTTTGATTTAGTTTGGGATAGCGCTGAAATGGAAAACACAAAAAAGCAAAGCAGAAGCAGAATTACTTTACTGTTGTTTTTTTTGTATTTGAATAGGATCATACTTTGCCGGTATATTTAAATCGAGTTTCTGAGGCGTGTTTTTTTCAATACGAACATACTCAATTTTAACTTTCGCTTTCTTCTCTGCCTGTATATCAATATCAACAAGGTATGGTGCATAAACACTGTCCTTTTGTGTAAAGTTGCGGTAATTAGCCACAAATGTACGGTTGGTGGCAGGATCAATAAACTCATTTTTAATTATTTTATAATTGTCGGGGTTAAGGGTAAGGGTCTGCAAGGCCTTTTTTAGATCGGCATCGCCCTGTTTTATTTTCCTTAACCTGCGTTTACGTTCAGTACTGAGTAAATAATGACAATTATGCCTGTCGGTTACAGGTTTTAAACGTTGTTCATCATCATGAAATTCGGCACTGTTTCCAAACAGAACGGCCTGCAATACATCATAATCAAGGTCGGCATTTAAAATATCGTTTATATAATTAAAATCTCCCCTGAAATAATTTTTGTGTATGTAATCCACAAGCATTACTGAATCCTTAGTAATTAATACTTTGGCCACCTGTAATCCCAGCAGGTATTGAATGGAAATTAAAATTGCGCTGTCTTTTCTGATCTTTAATTTGATGTCAAAACTTTCTTCTTTACCATCAATGTTTGATTCAACATTTGCTTTTGCGGAAATCCAGGTAAAGGAAAACTCGTTTTCTTTTATATACTTGGTAAGCGCCTTCGAATTTTTATAATCCAAACGGCATCGGCCTTGCGTTGTATCCACCTCAACAGGATTTAAGACTGCATCATCGGTCTGCTTTAATTTACGTTTATGTTTACATGCCGTTAACATGGCCAGCAGAAGTAAGAAACCCAGAACAGGTTTTATTTTTATAGTTGTTACCTTAATCATTTAATTTTTTTTCTTTTATTTTTCTTAATAACGTTTCGGATGTGCCACCCGCCAATTTAGCGTTTTCCCATTGTTTCAGGGCTTCGTCTGTTTTATTTAGTTTAAACAATACATCACCATAATGCTCCAGTATATTCGGATTTTTAGGCCCTAGTTTTGCGGCGTTAGCCAGCCATTCTTCAGCCTCAGCATATTTTTTTTCCTGAAAAAGAATCCATCCGTATGTGTCCATGTAATTTCGGTTGCCGGGCTGCAACTCATTGGCCTTTTTAGAAAGCTTTTCGGCGCGTTCAAGGTTTTGTTTTCTAAGAGATAAGAAATACGAATACTGATTTAATACAAAAGTATTGTCCGCGTCAATCTTTAAAGCGTCCTCAAACGATTTGTCAGATTTTTCGTATTCTTTTGTATAGTTATATGCGTCGCCCAAACTCGAATAAAATTCTATCATTTGAGATTTATTGTCTACTACAAACTCTAATCCGTCTTTTAAAGATTGAGCTGCTTTTGGATAATTTTTTAATTGCAGGTTAGCCACACCGTTAAAAAAATAAACGGAAGACTGGCTGGGAAACAACTCAATAGCGCGTGCGCTGTGTTTTTCCAGTGAATCGAAACTTCCAAGTTCATATTCTGTTTTCAAGAGTTGTTCCCAAGTACGGTAATTCCCTTTTTCACTTGAAGCGGCAATGTAAAGGTATATGGCAGCTCCTTTATAGTCTTTATTCAACATAAGAAAGTCTGCATACATGGCGTTTGATTCGGGCGCAAGCGGGTGAACCTTTAACATGATTTTTGCCAGTTCAAATCCGTTTTCGAGATAAGTGGGTTGATCAGATTTTTTGTAAAAAGAAATAAGAATGCTTTCTTTTGTAATTACATCCAAATCAGGATTCAGAAAAGCTTTCTTTAAGTATTCAAAGGCTTCAACGGTTTTGCCCTGGGCACTATAGTAATCGTGAAGCGCAAGATTAACAACAGGATTATTGGGATCAATGGCCAGAATACGGTCATACATGTTTTTTGCCTTTTCGAGTTCATTGCGTTCGATGTAAAAATCGGCCAGGTAAGAATAATATCTTGGTTCAAGCGGGTTTGAAATGTTTAAACGCAGCAATTCATTTTCAGCATCCTTAAATCTTTTTTCGTTTTTAAAAAGACGGGTTTTATTGAGAATAATCTGTTCATTAATTCCATATTCTTTTTCAAGTTCTTCATAGAGTTTAAGAGACTTATCAAAATACCCCATGATGTTATATTGAATGGCCAGATCTTCTTTAAACTCGCTTCTTGACGGAAAATTTTTTACAAGAGCCTCGCGTAGCTTTACCGATTGGTTATATTGCTTAAGCACATTATAACAATCAATTAACAGTAACTGATACCATTCATTTTTTGGATCTGAGGCTGCGCAAACTTTAGCGTTTTGCAGAGCCTGATCATTAACGCCCAATAATTTATAAATTGTGCCAAGCTCGTAATTAACCGCAACGTTTGATGGATCAAGGCGTTTACATTCGGTAAATAATTTAAGCGCTTCTTCCAGGTTACCTTTCATGCGGGCCGAGCAGGCATCAACATACAGGCGGCCAAACTGAGCCTGATCTCCGCTGGAGCTTAGTCTCTGTCCGGCATCAGCAGCTTTATCCGATGCGTGCGCTTCTTTTTTACTTTTACACGACTGGGTAAAAAGAAACAAGGTGAAAACCGTTAGTTTTAGAACAATATGTTTAAGTTTATCCAACAACCTGAGTATAATCGCTAATACTTAAATCCAATCCTTTACCTTTTACTTCAGCCCCAATTCCCATCATGCTGTTTACAATATTGGCATTCAGTGTTTTTGTTTCTTTTTGCAAGATAGAATTTCTGATAATGCTGTTATCAATTTTACTGTTAGGCCCAACGCTAACATGCGGGCCAATAATAGAATTATTAATTTCAACATTATCGCCAATGAAACAAGGCTCAATAATTATACCATTATTGTTTTTAATGTTTTTTCCTTTCAGATGCGACTTTCCTTTATCAAATTCAAGAACGCGCTGGTTGGTATACACGGTGGCGTCTTTATTCCCGCAATCAAGCCACTCGGTTACCTGGCCGGGTTTAAATTTTGTTCCCTTTGCCTTCATGTTTTCTAAAGCATTGGTAAGCTGGTATTCGCCTTTATCGGTAATTTTATTATCGAGTAAATACTGGAGCTCTTTTTTTAAATAGTCGCCATCCTTAAAATAATAAATACCAATGATGGCGAGATCGCTGATAAATTCCTGTGGTTTTTCAGCAAACTCGGTTATAATTCCCTCAGCATTAATTTTTACCACACCAAACTGTCGCGGGTCTTCAATTTTTTGAACCCATATAACGCCTTCCTGTTCGGTGTCCATAACAAAATCAGCTTTAAATAGCGTATCGGCAAAGGCAACCACTGTTTTACCTTTTATGGCATCTTTAGCGCATAATATGGCGTGGGCCGTGCCCAAAGCTTCTTTTTGATAATAAATACTTCCTTTTGCGCCCTGGCTTTCGGCAACGCTTATTAAATTTTTTTCTACTTCTGCACCAAAATCAGGAGCAATAATAAAGGCGATTTCAGTTACTTTTTCGCCGCAAACCTTGGTTATGTCTTCTACAAGACGTTGTACAATAGGTTTTCCTGCTACAGGTATCAGAGGTTTGGCAGTGGTAAGAGTGTGCGGGCGCATGCGTTTGCCTTTCCCGGCCATTGGTATAATAATTTGCATAATAATTTTAGTTACAGATACACAAAATTAACATAAAATACTGATGTTTGTGCGCCAGGAATAGTGAATAAAAAATACTTTATAGCCATAGTTTTGCCAGCGGATTTATTCATTAAAGCCGAAGAGTTAAAGCTGAAGTTATATGATGATTATGGATTAAAAGGAGCTTTAAGAAGTCCTGCCCATCTTACACTGCACAGGCCTTTTGAGTGGAAAGAGGAGAAGGAGAATAAATTGATTGAAACCCTTGAAAAATTTGAATTTAATAAGACTTTTGGGCTTGAACTGAACAATTTTGGCTGCTTTGAGCCCAGGGTGCTTTTTATTGATGTGATAAAGAATAAGGATCTGACAGAACTCCATTCCCGGTTAACCTCCTTTGTGGCTCAAAATTTAAAACTTTTAAACGAAGTGGAGGATATGCGCGGCTTCCATCCACACATAACCATTGCTTTCAGGGATCTTAAAAAAGCGCTTTTTCCACTCATATGGCAAGAGTTTAAAACAAAAAAATTCAGCGGTTCTTTTGAAGTGAAATCTATTGCTTTATTAAAGCTGGAAAATAAGTGGGAGATTTATAAAGTCTTTAATATTTAAACCCTTTCTAAATAACAGTTAAAATTGGCAAATTGTTGATGGATTGGCACTTCAACTGTAAAACATTTCAATTAAAACTTGGTGGTATATGTTTTGGTTAATACATTTGCCAAGGAATTTTTAAGAATTAATTCGCGGTATTATGACTAAATCAGGATTTGTAACTTCTTCAATCGGCAAAAAAATATTAATGGGAATAACCGGCTTATTTCTTATTTCGTTTTTACTTATTCATTGCTTTATTAACGCACTCATATTTTTTAATGATGGTGGCGAAACCTTTAACAAAGGCGCTGAATTTATGGGAACCAACTGGTTAATCAGAGCTATGGAGATTGTTTTGTTCATAGGGATCTTCGCTCATATTTTCCTGGCTTTAAAATTAACCATTGATAACCGTAAAGCGCGTCCTGTTGGTTACATGGTAGTAAATGGCAGCGCGAACAGTACCTGGTACAGCCGATGGATGGGACTTTTAGGAACTTTAATCCTGATGTTTCTGGTAATACACCTTAAACATTTTTGGGTGGTAAGCCGCTTTACAGATGAAATTACAAGTGGTAAAGAAACGATGTTTGATGAAATGCGTGAGGTTTTTGAAAATCCGATTGTTGTGGCTGTTTATTGCCTTTCAATGGTTTCCCTTGCATACCATTTGTTACATGGCTTCCAGTCTTCTTTTCAAAGCCTTGGCTTAAATCATAAAAAATATACACCGATTATTAAATCAATAGGGATCATTTTTGCAATTCTGATTCCTTTAATTTTTGCTTCAATGCCAATAGTAATGCATTTTGGAATTATTAAATAAGCACTGAATTATTAAAAAGGCATTAACCATTTTAACCGAAAAACATGGCCACTTCTTCAAAATTAAACGCTAAAATACCTGACGGTACACTTGAAAGTAAGTGGACCAAATACCGGTCAACCGTCCATCTTGTTAACCCCGCGAATAAACGCAGCTTAGAAATAATTGTGGTAGGTACCGGACTGGCAGGATCATCAGCCGCCTCTTCTTTGGCCGAAATGGGATATAAGGTTAAGGTGTTTTGTTTTCAGGATTCCCCGCGACGCGCTCACAGTATAGCGGCGCAAGGCGGAGTGAATGCGGCAAAAAATTATCAGAATGATGGTGACAGCGTTTACCGTTTGTTTTATGATACTATAAAAGGTGGCGACTACAGGGCCAGAGAAGCTAACGTTCACCGTCTTGCCGAAGTATCGGGTAATATTATTGATCAGTGCGTGGCGCAGGGAGTGCCTTTTGCCCGCGAATACGGCGGAACATTAAGCAACCGTTCTTTTGGTGGAACTCAGGTACAGCGTACATTTTATGCTGCCGGACAAACGGGTCAGCAATTGTTATTGGGTGCCTATAGCGCTTTACAGCGTCAGGTTGGAATGGGCGCAGTTAAGTTAATGGCTCGTCATGAAATGATGGATGTTGTGAATATTGACGGTAAGTGTCGCGGAATTATTGCACGTGATTTGATTACCGGAAAACTGGAAAGACATTTCGGTCACGCAGTGTTATTATGCACCGGTGGATACGGTAACGTATTTTATTTATCTACAAACGCCATGGGTTGCAATGTTACTGCGGCCTGGAAAGCACATAAAAAAGGAGCCTTTTTCGGGAACCCGTGTTATACACAAATTCATCCTACTTGTATTCCTGTTTCAGGAGACCATCAATCAAAATTAACCCTCATGTCGGAATCGTTACGCAACGATGGCCGTATCTGGGTTCCTAAAAAGCAAGGAGATACCCGCAGGCCTAATGAAATTCCGGAAGAAGAAAGAGATTATTATCTGGAGCGCAGATACCCTGCCTTTGGAAATCTTGTTCCGCGCGACGTTGCAAGCCGTGCCGCTAAAGAGCGTTGCGATGCCGGTTATGGAGTAGGAACAAGTAAAATGGCGGTGTATCTCGATTTTGCCTTTAACACCGCGAGGTACGGCACCATTGAAGCCACAAAAAACAATCTTCATAATCCTTCAAAAGAAGAAATCATAAGGTTAGGTAAAGAAGTGGTTAAAGAAAAATATGGCAACCTGTTTGATATGTATAAGCAGATTACCGGGGAAGATCCTTATGAAATTCCAATGCGTATTTATCCTGCGGTGCATTATACCATGGGTGGTTTGTGGGTGGATTATAATTTAATGACCACGGTTCCGGGTCTTTACGCTTTAGGTGAGGCTAACTTCAGTGATCATGGTGCAAACCGTTTAGGAGCTTCTGCTTTGATGCAGGGATTAGCAGACGGTTATTTTGTGATTCCATATACCATTGGTGATTATTTGTCTGATGAAATTAGGACCAAATCAATTCCAACCGATCATGAAGCTTTTGTAAAAGCGGAAGCTGAGGTTCAGGAGCGAATAACAAAACTACTATCAATAAAAGGTACAAAATCGGTGGATAGTTTTCACAAACGTTTGGGTAAAATCATGTGGGACAAATGTGGTATGGCGCGAAACGCATCAGGGCTGCAAAGTGCCATCCTTGAAATTCAGCAACTTAAAAAAGAATTTTGGTTAGATGTGCGCGTACCGGGTGAAGCAAATGAATTTAATCCTGAACTTGAAAAGGCACATCGTGTAGCAGATTTTATAGAATTAGGCGAGTTAATGTGTATTGATGCCTTAACACGCAATGAAAGTTGCGGCGGACATTTTAGGGAAGAATACCAGACCGCGGACGGTGAAGCGTTACGGGATGATGATAACTACGCGTATGTAGCGGCCTGGGAATATATTGCAGACAGTAATTTTGAGTTGCATAAAGAAGAATTAAAATACGAGAATATTAAATTAGCGCAAAGAAACTACGCTTAGCACTAAAACCTAACACTATATATCATGAGTCACGGAAATATGAACCTCACATTAAAAGTGTGGAAACAAAAAAATAAAGACACGAAAGGGAGATTTGAAACCTACCACGCAAAAGGCATCTCTCCCGACATGTCCTTTTTAGAAATGTTTGACGTTGTAAATGAACAACTGATTACCGAAAATAAAGAACCGATTGCTTTTGATCACGATTGCCGCGAAGGAATATGCGGCGCGTGCAGCATGTATATTAACGGGCGTCCTCACGGGCCGAAGGGTGGCGTTACTACCTGCCAGTTACATATGCGCAGTTTTAAGAGTGGAGACACTATTGTTGTTGAGCCTTGGCGCAGCGCGGCTTTCCCGGTTATAAAAGATCTTGCAGTAGACCGTTCTTCTTTTGACCGTATAATTGCGGCCGGAGGTTTTGTAAATGTTAACACAGGCAACGCCAAAGACGCAAATAATATTTTAATCAATAAAGATCACGCCGACGAAGCGTTTAATGCGGCTGCCTGTATAGGATGCGGAGCTTGTGTGGCGGCTTGTAAAAACAGCAGCGCCATGTTGTTTGTTTCGGCAAAAGTTTCTCAGTTAGCATTACTTCCTCAGGGACAGATTGAAAGAGAAGATCGCGTATTAAACATGGTAAAACAAATGGACGAGGAAGGCTTTGGCAATTGTACTAATATTGGTGCCTGCGAAGCAGAGTGCCCTAAATCAATTTCGCTCGAAAATATTGCACGCATGAACCGTGAATACTCCTCTGCCATACTTGCACAGAATAAACTTCACCATTAATCTTCCAAAATTCTATACACACAAAAGCCGCTCCCGAAGCGGCTTTTGTGTTCTTAGCCCCTTCCATTATTTAACACGAAAATTCAAAATAAAACCTATCTTTAATCTTTATAAAAAAAGAAGATGAAAAAATTTGTTGGTCGTATAAACCTTACTGCAGTGCTCGCCTGTTTGATATTAATAACACAATCACAGGTATCCGACAGATGGGACACTATTTATAAGGTAACAACAGTGGCCCCGGTTAATTATTTTAAACAAAGCAATAATGCCGGATTAAATTCGCAGCTTTTTCTTTTTGGTGATACCATTAATCCGCTTACTTACAATAGGTCGTCTTTCATTTCTGCGTTTAATCCAACAACCAGCGTTTTTACACCTATAAATTATACAAAAACCATTTCGGATTATGGATTAAACGGTTTCGCAACAATAAAAACGTCAAGCCTTTCGTACCTTTTTGTGGGGGTAAAACCAAACACCGGTTTGTTTACCGACAGCTTAACCGTTTATAAAGTTAATGCTTCAACTAACTCTGTTACGGCAGAGTCAATGGCCTACCCTGGCGGCGCTAACTATCATAATGGTATTTCCTCTCTTTGTTTTTTCAGTCCGCTCACAAATCACGACTCCCTGATTATTTTTGATGACTCGTCTTCACAGGCTACAAATATTTATAAAAAGAAATATAATCAAACAGGATTTGTAAACTCTAATATCAGCATTCCTGTAAAATACCTGAGTAAAACATTTGTGTTTAATAATGTTTTATGGGTTTCCGGAACCGACCCTTCAACTTATATGCCTACACTTCTTAATAGTACAGATGGCTTAACGTTTACGGCAAATGCATATTATAAAGACAGTGTAGGATATAAGATACGGGACATGGACACCCTTAACGGAGAGTTGTACTTTGGCATTGATGATGGAGACGGAGCATACGCGATTTACAAAACTTCTAACGGTATGAATTTTACAAAGCTTGTGCCAAATACGGGGGGCTCTCTGATCAGCCTTAAGAGTTATGAAAACAAAATTTGGTATTCACTTGCCAATAGCCAGCCTTCAGTATATTACCTGAGCGCACCTTCATATACCCAGGCAACTCAATCGGTTTATCATATAGGCGAATATGCTAATGATGGTAGTACCTTTCATTTAACCACACTTAACAACGAATTATTTTTTGGTGGCAACTATATGGATTATATGCAATCTACAGAATACGGAACAATTATCTATAAATTTATTCCACCCGTTGCAAGTTTTAGTATGAATGCCAATCCCTTATGTTTAGGGTCTTTTCTGACATATTCAAACACAAGTCTAAACACTGATTCGGTAAGATGGATATTGGATAATAATTACAATGCCGGCACTTTCAATACATTTTCTTTTTCCTTCAATACAACCGGAACACATACTGTAGGGTTAATTGCAATTTCCGGAACTCAAACGGATACTTTGTTTCAGACACTAACGGTTTACTCCATAAGTCCCTCTTTTTCAGTTCCCGCAATGGTTTGCCAGAGTGTACCCTTTAATGTTACATCAAATGTTACTGGTGGCGTAGGGCCAATAACTTATACATGGTCGGCCGCCACGGCATTTAGTGTTTCCGGAGTCAATTCGGCCAGTGTTGTTTTCAGCGCGGGTTCCCCTGGTGTTTATACGGTTCAGTTAAATGTAACAGACAACCTCGGTTGCCAGGCGCAAAGCTCCATATCAGTTATAACAGTTAATGGTTCAAAAAACATTTCTGGTCTTGTAACTACTCCAACATTGGCGCCGGTTTCAGGAACTGTGGTTCTTTATAAATATGAGCCTGTGCTTACAAAATTTGATTCTATAAGCAGTCAGGTGTTGGATATTGCCGGTGGCTATACCTTTGGCACACTTCCTGCCTATACCTATATACTTAAGTGCATTCCTTCTGCCAACTCGTTGCAGATTACATATGGCAACAGTGAAGTAAACTGGAAAACCGCTAACATCATAACTCATGGATGTATATCGGGTTCTTCGCAAAACATTGATGTGATCCCTCTGACCAATCTTGGTAATGGCCCCGGAGAGCTTTCAGGAACAATAACTGAAGGGGTGGGTTTTGGTCAAAAAGGAAACGCAGTTCTTGTTCCCGGTAATCCGATTAAGGGCATTATTGTTAAAGGCGGAAGAAATCCCGGTGGAGATATTACATCCCAATCTAAAACTAACGGATCGGGGCAGTATACCCTGCAAAACATGCCGGTAAATAACCCGGGCGAAAGCTATTTTATTTTGGTTGACATCCCGGGACTTGACACCAACAATACTTATCACAGAGTCATCACTTTAAACTCGCTTCAATATACAAATCTGGATTTTGTGGTTGATTCTGCGAAAATTAATCCGGTAAACACTGTTGGGTTTAAAGAACTGTGGATAAATAACACTCAAATAACTGTATATCCAAATCCGGCTAATAACATGGTCAACATTAATTTTAATTTAAACGAAGCCTCTCTCGTTAAGTTAGAATTGACTGACATTACCGGACGTACTATCAAAACTTTATTAAGCCAGGGCCGTTATACTCCAGGTGAGATGAGAATAACAGCGCAGCTGGATAAGATTAAGCCGGGCGTTTATTTTGTAGCGATCTTCATTAATAATGTTCAGCGAACAACCAAACTTATAATTACCGATTAATTAAAAAATAAATTTATAAAGAGCCAACCTTAAACAGTTGGCTTTTTTTTTAAAAAAGCATGCCTTCCATTTTCAGATATATATTTTTTCTCTGTACTGCATTGAATTTTTTTCTGTGCAAATCTCAAACGTATAATTTTAAAAATTATAGCCTTGAAGAAGGTCTTCCGCAATCGCAGGTGCTGTCTATTATTCAGGATTTTAAAGGCTATATGTGGTTTGGAACAAACAGCGGAGGCGTTACGAAATTTGATGGTAACCGGTTTACTACATTAACCACAGCGGACGGCCTGGCCGATAATATTGTTTTTTCAATTGCCGAAAATAAAAATCATTTGCTCTTCTTCGGAACTTCAAAAGGGCTTAGTGTTTTTAATGGCATTACCTGTAAAAATTATGGGGCTAAACAAGGATTGAAAAACACGTTGATTTACAAAGTACTCAATGATGAAACAAAAATATGGATCGGTACACAGGCAGGCGTTTATTTACTTGATAATAACAAAATAGTTCCTTTTACAATGGATTCTATTTTGAATCAAAGCTCCGTTTACACGGTTTTTATTGACTCCGGGAAAAATATATGGTTTGGAACTATACAAAACGGTGTTGTTTTTTACGATGTGCAAAAAAAGCAGTTTAAACATTTTTCAACGGCACAGGGCCTTAACAGCGAGCTTGTGTTCTCCATAGGGCAGGAAGAGAACGGAGATATGCTAATTGGCACGCAATACGGCCTTAATAAAATTGACAAGGAATTTATTGTAAGCAAAGCAAAAGAAATTCCTGCCAATAATAATATTTCCATAAGTTGTATTCTTCCAAAGGGAAATAACGAGTTTTATCTGGGTACTCAGTCGGCTGGTATTATGGATTTTAATTTTACATTTAAAATCCGGAAAGCCTTTTATAATCTTCAAAACGGGCTTACTAACAATCCGGTTCAATGCTTGTTTAAGGACCGGGAAGGGAATCTTTGGGTAGGTACCGATGGAGCCGGTGTATATAAATATCTGAACAACCGTTTTATTTACTACAATAGAACCAATGGTCTAACCGAAAGTTATATTAATTCTGTTGGTGTAGATTCTTATAACAATATATGGGCAGGTTTAAAACGGAATGGTCTTGTTAAAATTAACGGAAAATCACTGGAGCGGTTTATATTTAATTTAAAGCAATCAGAAGGCCTTACCGATAATGATATTAATGCGATGCTTGCGCTTGAAAATGGTAAAATGTTGTTTGGTACCTCCGACGGTTTATGCGAGTATGAAAATGGTAATATTCACGTTATTGGCGGTGATGCGTTTCGCCACAAGTACATTCTTTCCTTATACAAAGATCGTGGTAATCAGGTCTGGATAGGAACCAATGAAAGTATTTATAAAATAATTAATGGAACAATTACTGAAGAAACTTCTGTAAATAAATTTAAAATGGATGGCCGCCAATTTGCCACTCTGTTTATAACAGAAGATGAGAAAAAAAGAAAATGGTTTGGCACCGAAAATGGTTTAATACTTATAGAAAATGGAAGGGCGCAACTTTTTAATGCCGCGCAAGGCTTAATTGATGGTCGAATTAATTGTGGAATTGTAGATTATAAAAATAATTTGTGGGTAGGAACAGAAGACGGCTTGTTCAGATACAACGGTAATAGGTTTGAAAAAATTAGTGCTCAAAAAGAACTTACAGCCAGTTACATCAATTTTCTTCAGGAAGATAAAAACAAGCATTTGCTAATAGGCACGAATAACGGACTTGATATTCTTGATTTAAATGATTTCTATAACTCCAAAACCAACCTCAAACATTTTGGTAAGGATGATGGACTCATCAGTCTTGAATCTAACCTGAATGCAGTAACGCATGACAAGGCCGGGCGGGTTATTATAGGCACAGTTAACGGCATAGAGATTTACGATCCGGGGTTAGATCATTTAAACAAAAAAGAAGCCCGGATAAACATTACCAATATTAAATTATTTTTTGGGCAGGAAGATATTTTGCAATATTCAAAAGGTATTGACAGCGTTACGCTTTTACCTTCACACCTCTTCTTGCCTTTTTCTAAAAACAACCTCACATTTCAATTTGTTGGTATTAGCTTGGTGGCACCCGAAAAAGTGTTATATCAATACAAACTTGAAGGTATTGATAACGACTGGACCCCTCCAATCAGCAAAACAGAAGCCACTTATCCATCCCTTCCGCCGGGTAAATATACTTTTATGGTAAGGGCTTGTAATAACGATGGAATTTGGAACATGTTTCCGGCAACATATGATTTTGAAATTCTTTCGCCCTGGTATAAAACGGTTTGGTTTTATGTTTTATGTGCATTCATTCTGCTCACCGGAATTATCAGTTATAATTATTTTAAAACAAGGAAACTGAAGGCCGATAAATTAAAACTTGAAAAAATAGTTAGTGAACGTACTAAGGAGCTTCGTGAAGAAAAAGAAAAAGTAGAAATTATTAATAAAGAGGTTAGCTTACAGAAAGGTGAAATTGAACATAAAAACATTGAAATTACCGACAGCATCAAATACGCTAAAAATATTCAGGAAGCCTTACTGCCGGCTTTAACAGCCACTGAAAAAGCGTTTGAAAATTGTTTTATTTTTTATCTTCCGAAAGACATTGTAAGCGGAGATTTTTTCTGGTTTCATGAAAATGAACAAACGCGTTATATTGCTGCGGCCGATTGTACGGGTCACGGCGTGCCCGGAGCTTTTATGAGCATTGTAGGAAACACGCTGTTAAACGATATTGTAAGCCAGCAGAAAATTAAATTACCGGGCGATATTTTATTGAAACTCCATGAAGGTGTTAAAAAAGCATTGCACCAAAGTCAGAAAGATTCTCAACGACGCGACGGAATGGATATAGCGCTGTGCGAAATAAATAAAACTGATTCAACCGTAAATTATTCGGGCGCCAACAGGCCATTGTGGATTTTCAGAAAAAACAAAAACTATGAACTTGAAATTATTAAGCCCAATAAATTTCCTATTGGCGGATTAGAATTAGAAGAGAACCGTGTTTATCAAAACCACACTGTTCCTGTTTTTACGGGCGACTGCCTGTACATCTTCAGCGATGGATATGCGGACCAGTTTGGGGGGCCAAGAGGCAAAAAGTTTATGCTTTCAAACATGCAAAAATTACTTTTTTCTAATTTACATTTATCCATGGCTGAACAAAAACAAAAGGTTTCCGAAACTTTTAGTCATTGGAAAAAAGATTTAGAACAAATAGATGATATCCTGGTTATTGGTATAAAAATCTAATTAACTCATTAAATCTCATGAAGCCTCTTCATACATAGCGGTATAATTAATAATGGGATTTTACGATCTTAATAAAGAACAGCGGCTTCAGCTTGTAAATACAATTTACACCAACATATTTTCTGATATTCAACAAAAGAATAAGGGAGACATTTTAAATTATTTTTCAGACCAGGACACTTACATTCGCAAGGCAGCCTATCAGGCAATAGGAAAAATCTATAACACAACTAAAAATCAAAGACCAAAAATTTTAAATCTTCTTGATTCATTATTAAAATCAGGTAACGAAAAAGTGCGGCAGACCGCAATAAATGCCGCCGGCGAAATTGGCATTAAAGAATTTGAAAAGGTAGAAGGCTTTTTTGACCGGGCACTGTTTGATGAACACCATTCGGTTAGGAACGCGGTGATTGGTTCAGTTAAAAAAATGGGAGAAAAAAACCCTAAGCCCGTTTTAAAATGGGCCAAAAAATATTTACATCATTCCAATAAAGAAATTCGAAGAGAAATCTGTCATGGTATCGAACTACGGGGACGGACACATCCACTGGATATTTTACCCTTGCTGAGAGAACTTCAATTTGATAAAACAGCAAGAGTTAAAAGCACCTTAGTTCATGTTTTAGGACAAATTGCTTATAAAAAAGACTGTCTTGCTGCTGTTGTTGAAGACCTTAAGGCATGGGACAACCAGGAACTTGTAACCGAAGCACTGGATGAAATTATTGACGTTCACGATCGTTATAAAAATTTTGCAATACTCACGCAAAAACAAGCGATTGATTATATAGACAAACATTATAGGCGGAAGAAGAAGCGCAACTAAATCAAACGATTAGATTCCGCCTGCGCTGCAATCTAGAGTCAGACTTAAGGAGAGCCTTTGGTTTCAGTCTTTCAGTCCAAAAAAATATTAAACCTTCTTTTTAACTTATTCAAATAATTTTATTTCCCCCGCTTTAATTATTATCTTTAATTAGATATTAATATAAATGAAATCACTTCTATTCAGGTTTATTTCAGGCTTGTTTTTTTCACTGGCGGTTATTCAACCAATAAGCTCCCAGGTTATTATTAATGAATATTCCTGCTCCAATCTTACCACCTTTACTGATAATTTCGGGAAGGCCGAAGACTGGATAGAATTGTATAACCCATCGGGCACGCCCGTAAATTTAACCGGATACTGCCTAAGTAACAAAACAACAAATCCAGGTAAATGGAAGTTTGGAAACGTAACCATTAATGCGAACAGTTTTTTAAGAATATGGGCCTCGGGGAATAATATAAATTCAGGCCCAAATCTTCACACTAATTTTTCGCTTACACAATGCAGGGCCGATAAAATTCTTTTTTCAAGTCCCGCTTTTGTTATTATCGATTCTGTTACCTCGCAGCGCACACAGCTTGGTCATTCAAGAGGACGAACAACTGACGCGGCATCAACATGGAGCGTATTTACTTCGCCTACACCAAACAGCAGTAATAATTCCGCCACTCCTTTTCTGGGATACGCCACAACGCCTTCCATGAATCTTGTCCCCGGCTTTTATCCTTCTTCTCAAAACATTTCCATTACTTCGCCTGATGCCGGAGTTACCATAAAATATACCAACAACGGAACAACTCCAAATGGGAGCTCAGCCGTTTATGCGACGCCGGTAAACGTGTCAACCACTCAGGTTCTCAGGGCTATTGCCTACAGCGCTAATCCACTGGTTCTTCAGAGTTTTATTGAGAGTAATACTTATTTTATTAATGTAACACACTCCGTTAATGTTGTTTCTGTTTTTGGTGATCAGCTTATGACACTTATGAACGGCACGCAAATAGTTCCTGAAGTTGGTTTAGAGTATTTTGATTCGGGAATATTTAAAACAGAAAGTTACGGACAAAGCAATAAACATGGCAACGACTCGTGGTTCTATAATCAACGGGCCATTGATTTTGTAAGCCGCGATGAATTTGGAATTAACGACGCACTTAAGCACCAGATCTTTAATTCAAAAAACCGTAATGAATTTCAGCGGATTATTTTTAAAGCTGCGGCAAATGATAATTATCCTTTTGAAGGGTCACCAAATTCTAATTTCCCTGGTGAGCTTGGCGGCGCACACATCCGCGACTCCTATATTCATACCGTTTCTCAAAAAGCAAAAATGCATCTGGATGAAAGAACATGGGCCCCTGCAATCATGTATTTAAACGGAACGTATTGGGGCGTGTATGATGTAAGAGAAAAAGTTGACGATAAAGATTTTACAAAGTATTATTATAACGCGCATGAAGATTCCCTTCAATACCTTCAAACCTGGGGAAGCACCTGGTCAGCCTACGGAGGCACACAGGCGCAGACCGACTGGAACACTCTGAAAAATTATATTACCAGCAATAATATGACGGTGCCGGCCAACTATAATTATGTTATCGGGCAGCTTGACGAAAAAAGCCTTGCCGATTACGTGATATTAAATTCATACGTAGTTTGTTCCGACTGGTTAAACTGGAACACCGCCTGGTGGAGAAGCACTAATTATAATTCTACCCAAAAGAAATGGAAATATACGTTATGGGATGAGGATGCAACATTTAAACACTATATTAATTATACTTCAGTACCAAACGTGAATGCAGATGCCGACCCCTGTGATCCTCAAAGCCTTGGAAATCCGGGAAGTGAGGGTCATGTGCCGATTCTGAACGCGCTTCTTACCAACCCAACCTTTAAGCAGTATTATGTGATGCGTTATTTTGATCTGATAAATTCAGGTTTAAGTTGTCAGCGCATGACCGCTATTCTCGACAGTATGATACTTTTAATTACTCCCGAAATGCCCGGCCAGGTGGCAAAATGGGGCGGAACCATGCAGCAATGGACAATTAATGTCCAAGCACTCAGAAGTTTTATTCAGCAGCGATGCGATTCAGTAACTCATCATTTCAATAGTTGTTATAACGTAACAGGACCGTATAAAATTAAAATAAATGTTAGTCCTCCAAATTCAGGAACAGTGGACTTTAATTCCTTAAACCTAACGGCCTTCACCTGGTCGGGTACATACCCGGGCAACATGGCCAATAATCTTGTGGCGCATGCTAACCCCGGTTATTGTTTTTCTAACTGGACAACACTCAGCGGAGTTCCACTGCCTGCTACCACTAATTCGGCGGTAACCTTAACATTGCTGAATAACGACAGTATTGTAGCTCATTTTATACCCACTCCAAATATAAACATTGCCGCTACCTCAGCAACCATTTGTGTAGGAGATAAAGTTCAGCTCTCCGCATCAGGCTCGGCCAGTTATGCATGGGCACCGGCAACCGGTCTTAGCTGTTCAACCTGTTCTAATCCTGTTTCGCACCCATTAAGCGCAGGAGTGATTATTTATACTGTTTCATCCGGCGGAGCAAACGGCTGTAAGGCTTCCAAAACCGAAACAGTTACAGTGATTCCCGCAGCTGTTGCCATTTTTTCTACTGTAAGTACGCCCAGTGTATTACCGCAAACAATAAATGTAACTAACGGTTCGTCGCAGGCTACGGGTTTTAACTGGTCGTGCACCAACGGCAGTAGTTCTACTAACAGTGTTACAACATTTGTTATTAATGCACCGGGAGTTTATGACATTACTTTAATCGCTTACGGACTTAACGGGTGTAACGATACCCTTTCTAAAACACTGATAGTAAGTGATACGCTGGGCGTATATCCGCCCTATGTAAATATGCCATTGCCAAATATTTTTACTCCCAATAACGATGGTAGTAACGATTTTTTCTTTCCCGTAATGAGATATGTTACGGAAATGACTTGCGTTATTTTTGACCGCTGGGGTAAAAAAGTATATGAATTAAAGGATGTAAACGATAAATGGAACGGACAAACCTTTGACGGAAAAGACTGTTCGCCAGGAACCTATTTTTACATCTTCAGCGCGAAGGACAGGGATGGCAAGGATTATAATACCACAGGCTATGTGCAGCTGCAGCGTTAGTGTGGCTTGCTGTCTAAAACTCTCTCTTCAAAAATTCACGTTAATATTATTTAGGCGCATTTTTAGGATCCAGTAATTCGTAAAACTGGTTTAATTTAGGCAGAATAATAATGCGGGTTCTCCTGTTTATGGCTTTGTTCTCGACAGTTGTGTTTGGCACTAGCTCATTATACTCACCCCGGCCAGCTGCAATTAAACGATTCGGATTAATTTTAAATTCGGATTGTAATAATCTTACAACAGATGTGGAACGATGTACGCTTAAATCCCAATTGTCCTTTGTACAGCCATTTTTGATTGGATCGTTGTCGGTATAGCCTTCCACCATGACTTCAAGATCTGGACGGGAATCAATGATTTTTGCAATGTTGGCCAGTACCCCACTTGCTTTTGACGACAATTCGAAACTACCTTTTTTAAATAAAACCTTGTCTGATAAGTTTACGAATACTACCGTTTTATCAACTTTAACATCCACATCCTGGTCGTCGAGTCCATCTTTTAAAACACCTTTCAAATTAACGGCAAGCGCCAGGTTTAAGGAGTCGGCTTTTGATTTGGCTTCCTGAAGGTAATGAATGTACTGATCCTTTTTTTGGAGCTGGGCCAGGGTTTCCTTCATGTTGTCGTTAGCTTCCTTCGACAAAACTGTCAGATCTCCAACATTACTGAGTTGCTTATCGCGCAGGTTCTTACAATCTGTTAATTGCGACCTTAAGTCTTCAATTAGTTCTGTTTTATTTTTGTTCTCTAATCTTAATTGCGTGGAAGCATTTACGCATGCTGTGGCATCCTGCTGCACCTGATCTAACTGCTTTTTAAGTGTGGTAAATTTTTTCTTGCTTACGCAGGAAGAAAAGCTAACAAGAACAGACAGACCAAACAGAAGTATTTTTTTCATAGTTTAAAGGTTATTTAATTTCAAAATATTTAAAGAATATTATTTCTTAATTAGTAATAGGGAATACAATTAAATGCCAATTGCAAAATCCATATCTCAAAAAACGTGCCCGCCTAACCTGGAAAAAATGAACTAAATAGCCTGAAAGTATAATGAACCGCCTAATGCGCCTCCAGCCAATTGGACCCAACGCCCATTCCCACTTCCACCGGTACATTTAGCGGAAGTGCATTTTTCATGTGGTTTTCAATAATAGGTTTTACTGTTTCAAGTTCAGGTTTGTAAACATCAAATACCAATTCATCATGCACCTGCAGGATCATTTTGGTTTTAAAATTTTTATCACGTAATTCTTTATCAATATTGATCATGGCCACTTTGATCATGTCGGCCGCCGAACCCTGGATAGGCGCATTAATGGCGTTACGCTCGGCAAAGCTGCGAACCGTTGCATTATTGGAAGTAATGTCGCGTAGCCAGCGTTTTCTTCCCAATAACGTTTTTACATATCCGTTCTCCCGTGCGAAATTAATTTCGTTATCCATATAGTTTTTTATGGCCGCGTATTCTTTAAAATAATTATCAATTAACGACTTGGCCTCAGACCGTGGAATGTTAAGGTTTTCCGACAATCCAAAGGCGCCTTGTCCATATATGATCCCAAAATTCACACTCTTACTTTTGTAACGCATTTCTTTGGTTACCTCATTTTCAGGCACGCCAAATACTTTAGCGGCTGTTGCCGTATGAATGTCTTTTCCTAAACGAAATGCTTCGCACATATTAGGGTCGCCGCTAATACTTGCAACAATCCTTAACTCTATCTGCGAATAATCGGCGCTCAGTAAAACATGGTCGTTGTTTCTCGGAATAAAAGCTTTACGGATCTGACGGCCTCTTTCGGTGCGGATAGGAATATTTTGCAGGTTAGGATTATCGCTGCTTAAACGCCCGGTAACCGCCACCACCTGGTTAAAGGACGTATGGATATGATTGGTGTGTTTACTTATTAACTCAGGCAGAGTATCTACGTAAGTATTTTTGAGTTTAACCAGCTCGCGGTAATCAAGGATCTTTGCAACAATAGGATGGAGTTTTTCAAGTTTGCTTAAAACATCCTCACCGGTGGCATATTGTCCGGTTTTTGTTTTCTTTGGCTTCTCCATTATCTTCAGATACTCAAACAAAATTTCTCCGACTTGTTTTGGTGATGACACATTAAATTTTGTTCCTGCAAGATCCTGTATTTCTTTTTCAACTACCGTAATATCCTGCTGCAATTGGCCTGAGAATTCTTTCAAACAATTTACATCAAGATGAATCCCTTCCCGCTCCATATTAGCAAGAACCTTAATTAAAGGCAATTCTACTTCAGTAAATAATTTTTCAACTTCGTTCTTAATTAGTTCAGGCGCAAATTTTTCTTTTAATTGTAAAGTAATATCAGCGTCTTCTCCGGCGTATTCTTTTATTTGCTCTAAGGGTACCTGCCGCATGCTTAATTGCTCTTTTCCTTTTTTGCCTATTAAGGCAGATATGCTTACCGGCGAATAATGTAAATAACTTTCGGCCAGTAAGTCCATGCCGTGGCGCATCTCAGGCATTATTAAAAAGTGGGCCACCATGGTATCAAACAATTTATTATTTATTGGTATGCCATAGCTTTGTAAAATATGATAATCGTACTTTATATTTTGACCGATCAATGTTTTTGCCGGATCATTAAAAAGTCCGCGAAAATTTTCCAATATGGCCTGAGCAAGATCACGGTCTTCCGGCATGGGTATGTAATAAGCTTTTCCGGGAGTTACCGAAAATGAAAGTCCTACAATTTCAGCTTCCAGTGAATTAAGGCCGGTGGTTTCGGTATCGAAAGAAAATTCAGAATGCTGATTTAACAAGGCCAGAAGCTCATTAATTTTTTCGGGAGTATCAGTTAATTCATAAGCATGATCAACATCTTTTATTGTTTTGTAAGAGGCCGCCGTTTCTGAAGTTGTTTCCCGGGTTAAATCGGTCGCTTCAAACGGACCTTCAAGATTGGTACTGAATAAATCTGTTTGGGTAGTAGGTTTAGGCACTACAATTTTACTTTCACCTGCCAGTCGCTCGTTCCCGCCTATATCTTCGCCAAGAACGTTTTGTGCAATTCTTCTGAATTCAAGTTCTTTGAAAATATCGCGCAGCATTTCTTTATTATATTCCTTACGAATCAGTTTTTCAGCATCTAATTCTATAGGACAGTCAAGTATAATGGTTGCAAGTCTTTTAGATTGAAGAGCTATTTCCTTATTGTTCTCTACTTTTTCTTTCAGTTTTCCTTTTAACTTGTCGGTGTTCTGTATAAGGTTTTCGATAGTGCCAAAATCTTTTATTAATTGAATGGCTGTTTTTTCTCCTACTCCGGGAATACCGGGAATGTTATCCACCTTATCACCCATCAATCCTAAAATGTCAATTAATTCATCAACGTGCCGGATCTCCCATTTTTTACAAATTTCTTCAGGGCCCAGAATTTCCGCGCCATTACCTAAACGCGCGGGTTTATAAATAAAGGTATTGGCATCCACTAACTGTCCGTAATCTTTATCGGGTGTCATCATGTAAGTGGTAAAACCTGCAAGCTCCGCTTTTTTTGCAAGGGTACCTATAATATCATCTGCTTCAAAACCAGGAATGCCAATAGTTTCGATATTAAAGCCTTTTATTAATTCATAAATAATGGGAATGGATAAGGCAAGATCTTCCGGCATTTCCTGTCGGTTGGCCTTGTAGGCTTCAAACTCCGTGTGTCTTTGAGTAGGCGCGTCGGTATCAAACACCACCGCGATGTGCGAAGGTTTTTCTTTATTAAGAATTTCAAGTAAGGTGTTGGTAAAACCAAAAACAGCTGAGGTGTTAAACCCTTTTGAATTTACCCGCGGACTATTACTAAAGGCGAAGTATGACCTGTAGATCAGAGCAAATGCATCCAGTAGAAATAATTTTTTATCGGTGTTTTTCGTGATCATGTTTTAATAAATAAATGCCACAGCAGCCAAAATCTAGCGGGACACGGATTTCACAGAGGGAATGATTGCGTTGCAAAGAAAAATCTGTGGTATCAGCGAATTCTGTGGCTGATGATTAATTGTTTTTTTTCCAATCGTTGTATTTTGTAATTACATCGATGGCACTTGTTTCATTGAATTTTTTTTCATCCTGGAAATCATTGGCAAATCCGGCGGAGCCACTCATCCATTCCTGCAGCTGTTTTTTAAATTTGCTTTGTTTTACCGGAGTCAATTTTTTATCTCCCTGCCTGAACAGATAATATTCATTATCATAAGATACGGCATTCATGTTCACAACTTCAAAAGCTACTTTATATAAAATAATATCTCCGTTGGTTAACCGCTGGAAAAATTTCGGCTCATCATCTTCGGTAATAGAAACGTAATGTTTATTTTCATAACCATAACCTTTTACTTTATTGGGCTTGTAGTTTTTTTGAGTACCCGAAGCGTCTTTAAAAAAAAGCTTCGAATTGTTTTCGTGTTCTTTTTTCGGATTGATTTTTATTTCACCTTTTAAAGTGTCTCCTTTTTCAGAGATCATGTATCCTTTAACAAACGAAACCTGCGAATAGGAAGTAAAAATTGATCCTAATAAAAAGCCGAACAATATGTTTTTTAAATAATAATTTTTCATAAGATTTTAGAGCCTGGAGGTTAAAGAAACTGAATTTTAATCAAACATAAAAGTATTGTTAGCAGTGTGTGAAAAAGTAAACCGAATGTGATTTTCAGGCAGTAATTCCAGGTTTAAAAAACCATTTTACTCGTTGTAGATAACCTCCAGTAAGGTTTGACCGACACCCTTCAGCGTATTTTTATCAATGGTACTCAGATCATCGGAATTTTTGTGATGATGATCAAAAAACGAACCTTTGTAAATATCATAATGTAAAATATCAATGCATGGTATTTGCGCTATCTTGTTAATATAAAAATGGTCATCGGTAATTTCACCGTATTCTTCTTTATTAAAATATTTACCCGAACCGCACACCTCAGCTGCCTTCCAAACTTTGGTTACAATATCATTTGCATAAAATACCGAATAGCCTTCTCGCGCAAACATGGCATCTTTAGCACCTACCATGTCAAGCAACACACCAAATCTTGCGGTGTAATTTTGTTTGTGCGGATTCTTACTCCAGTATTGTGCTCCCAAGCACCAGGTATCGGCCATATCAGGACCCCCATTTGGCATACCGTAATCTTCAAGGTCAAATAAAATAATGTCAACGCCTATTTCAGGATTTTTTTGTTGAAGAATACGCGCCACTTCAAGTAATACACCGGCGCCGCTTGCCCCGTCATTAACACCCGGACAAGGTTTTTCTTTTAGCTTCGGATCAGTTTCTTTTTCTGAAAAAGGACGACTGTCGTAATGCGCCGCTAAAATAATTCGATTGGCGGAAGTTGGATTAATACTAGCAATTACATTTTTAAGGACCCACGATTTTTTATCAAAGGTGGTTACATTGCCGGATTGAATCATTACCTGGGCGCCAAATCTTTCAAATTGTTTTTTAAAATAGATAACACTTTTTTCGTGCGCCTTACTTCCCGGCACGCGCGGACCCATGTCGGCCTGAGCTTTTACAAAAGCATAGGCACTGTCGCCATTAAATTCAGGAGGTACTATTCGCGGTTTGGTAACTGTATTTTGTGGAACCACTACCGGTTCTTCTTTTTGTTTTTCGGGCGAACAGGAAACAATAGCGCAGACCGTTAATAGCGCTGCAGAATTTTTCAGGTTTAAAAAAGATAGTTTAATCATCATATTTTCCAGCTGCTTCCTTCTTTGGTGTCTTTTACCTGAACGCCTGAATTGGTGAGTTTATCCCGGATCTCATCACTTAAAGAAAAATTCTTTTCAGCTTTGGCTTTATTACGAAGGTCTAATACCAGATGAATTACTTTATCCAGTACTTCGGTTGTTTTTGTATTTTCAGCTTCCACTTTTAATCCCATTACATCAAACAAAAAGTTCTGGTACATTTTCTTTAACAGGACGATATCTGCCTGAATAAGACTTACTTTTTTATCGTTAACGGAATTAATGATACGTGCAGCGTCAAACAAATGTGCGATTAAAACAGGCGTATTAAAATCATCATTCATGGCCTCATAACATTTGTTTTCAAGGGCCTTGATGTCTTCGCCGGAAGTTGCGCCCGGGGTTAAGTTCTGAAGGGTTTGATAACTTTCCATTAAACGTTCAAAACCTTTTTCGCTGGCCTGTAAAGCTTCATTGCTGAAATCAAGAGTGCTTCTGTAGTGTGTTTGCATCATAAAAAACCTTACGGCCATGGGGCCGTAGCCTTTGTCCAGTAAAGGATGTTTGCCTGAAAATAATTCATGAGGCAAAAAACTGTTGCCTAAGCTCTTGCTCATTTTTTGTCCACTAACGGTTAGCATATTTGTATGAAGCCAGTAGTTACAAGGTTGTTTTCCGCAATAAGCGATATTCTGCGCTATTTCGTTAGTATGATGAGTTGCCTGAAGGTCCATTCCTCCGCCATGAATATCGAATTGCTCTCCTAAATATTTTGTACTCATAGCGCTGCACTCAATGTGCCAGCCCGGGAAGCCCTTGCCCCATTCGCTGCTCCATTGCATTAAATGTTCGGGCTTGGCTTTTATCCAAAGCGCAAAATCCAAGCGGCCACGTTTATCCTGCTGACCATCAAGATCGCGTGTGTTCTCTAAAAGCTCTTCCAGTTTGCGGCCTGTAAGGGCTGTATAGTTGTGGCTTTGTGCGAATTTTTCTACATCAAAATAAACTGTTCCGTTAACTTCATAAGCGAGCCCTTTATTAATTATTTCACGGGCTATTTCCTGTTGCTCAATAATGTGTCCGGTTGCTGTGGGCTCTATGGTTGGCGGTAAGGCGTTAAATTGCTCCATTACTTTACGGAAGTCTACCGTATAAGTTTGCACAATTTCCATGGGCTCAAGCTGGTTAAGTTTTGCTTTTTTGGAAATTTTATCTTCTCCAACGTCGCCGTCACTTTCGAGATGACCGGCATCGGTGATATTTCGCACGTATCTTACTTTATAACCGAGATGCGATAAATAGCGGTAAATAATATCGAATGAAATAAACGTGCGGCAATTACCTAAATGAACATCGCTGTATACTGTTGGTCCGCAAACATACATTCCAACGTAAGGCGGATTTAAAGCTTTAAACTCTTCTTTTTTTCTTGAGAGGGTATTGTATAAAAATAATGGTTGCATACAGAGCGGTAAAAATAAGCAAATAAAAAAGACGGAAGGTTAGTTCCGTCTCAAATAATTTAGCGCTGTTGCTCTTAGTTTTCTATTACGCCATCGCCTGCGTAAACGCCATTTTTATAGATGGCAACGCGCGATAAAATTCCGTTATCATCATATATGTAAGCTTTTCCATCGATTAAACGATTGTCTTTAAAAACACCGTCTTTGGTCACGTGTTTATTTTTATCATATAAAGTAAATTTGCCGTTAAGCACTAATGGGCCGGCCTTAGAGTCCTGAGGCTTTTCGTCGGCTTTAACGGTAAGTTTTGGAGCATCGCCCACATCATCCTTTTTTACAATCATTTCTTTTTTAGGATCGTAGGTTTTAATGGAAGCCGGATCTACATTACCGTTGTTGTATGTTTTTTCAGCTTTAAGATCTCCGTTTTCATGAAACTCTTTAATAGTTCCACTTTCCTTTCCATTCACAAAATTTCCTTCGATAGCGGTTTGTCCGTTTTCGTATTTATAGGTTTGAACGCCTTCACGTTTTCCGCCTTCATTGAATTTAAAATCGTGCTGAACCTGACCGTTATCATAATATTGCTTCAGGGCTCCAACCCAACGGTTATTTTTCCATTGCCCTTCTTCCTGTACTTTGCCATTTTCATAATATACAATAGCATAACCGTCAGGACGACCATTTACAAATGTTATTTTGTTTTTAGCGTTTCCGTTACAAAAATATTCCATCCAAATACCGGTTTTACGGTTTTCTCTGTATGCACCTTCTTCTGCCTTTTGTGTAGGAGCGTAACAGGTGTTGGGTTTATGCTTTCCAAATAAAACCCACTTGCCTTGTTTCTTTCCCACAACATCGGTATAGTTAATTGTATCTTTGGAAGAGCCAGGCATAAATTCAAACGTTTGTGCCACTGTTTGCGAAAAAAGCGAACTACAGCCCAGGAAACTTGTTGTTATAACCACTTTAAAATTCATGTGTGTTGATTTAAAGTTAAAATTTAATGCTTATTAAAGTTATAAAATTCAGGACATAAAACAAATGACGCACATCATTATTTTGAAATGAATGTACTGAATTTAGACAAGATAATTGGATTTAACGACGAAAAAAGGCAGCTAAATAATTTAGCTGCCTCATCAATTTGTTAAAATTGCTTATTTACCTTTTGGAGGAGTTCCGCCACCGCCCTTTTTAGGGTCTTTGCCCGGCGTTGAGTTTGCGCCCGGAATATTTGCCAGAGGCATTGCATCTAATTTCTTTTTAACGGAAGCAAAAATATCATCTGCTGCTTCGCTGTACAAAACATTACCAACGCTTGTATCAAGCACATATTTGTATCCGCCTTCTTTGGCTACTGCTTCAATTCCTTTTTTAGCTTTATCCATAATAGGAGCGGTTAGCTCGGCAGATTTTTTCTGATAATCCTGTTGTGCCTGCATTTTAAAATCTTCTATACGGCGCTGAAGCTGGTTTAATTCTTCCTGCTTGTTCTTTTTTACAACCTCGCTCATAGAAGCTTCTTCCTGCATGTATTTTTGATACTTGGTTTCAAGTTCCGTTTGCATACTGATGCTTTCGTTCTCAATTCCTTTGTAATAGGCTTGTGCCGCTTCTTTAGCCGTTTTGGTTTCAGGCATAGTGCTAACCAGTGAATCAAGACTTACGTGGGCTATTTTTTGTGCCTTCGCAAAAGTTAAAGATCCGATGGCAGCAAGTGCAAAGACTGTTTTTTTAAGAGTTGTATTATTCATTTTTTGTTTGTTAAACTGTTAGTGTATTATTTTTTGTATCCCAGATAAGTAAGAACCTCATCGCTTTTATCATACTTACTGTTAGCGTACAGGATGGCAACCTGACCGCTTTTATCGAGAATAAATCCGAGGCCTGCTTTTTCAGCAACCGCTTTAATGGCATTGTATACTTTATCCTGAATGGGCTTTACAAGCTCCTGACGTTTTTTAAATAATTCACCGTCCACACCAAATCTTTGTTTTTGAAGATCCTTTACTTCTTTCTCTTTATTGATAATTTCGTTTTCACGTTTCTTTTTCATGTCTTCTGTAAGAAGAATGGCATCGGCCTGATAGGCTTTGTACAGCTTATCGATTTCTGTGTATTTGGTTTCAATTTCTTTTTGCCACATCACACTTGTTTTATCCAATTCGCTTTGGGCGGCCTTATATTCGGGTATTTCACCTAAAATATAATCCGTATCCACATAACCGAACTTAGCTGCTCCGCTTTGTGCAACAGCGGCAATCGAAAGCAACATAAACAAACAATAAAGGATTGTACTTTTAATTTTCATTTTTTAAGCTGTTAAATTTAATCATAAAACGTGCCATTTTATAAATTATCGTGTAATTAACATTTTTTTATAGCTCGCCTAACTGACCGCCAATGGTGAAGTGAAACTGTCCTTTACCATTGCCTATTCCAGGCTGACCCGGCACACTGTCAAACCCCCAGCCATAATCAATCCCTAATAAACCAAACATAGGAAGGAATACACGTAAACCAACACCCGCGCTTCTTTTCACCTGGAAAGGATTAAACTGTTTGTAATCTTTCCATGTATTGCCGGCTTCCGCGAAACCCAGTACGAAAATGGTTGCCTGTGGGTTTAACGTAATAGGATAACGTAGCTCCATGGTATAACGCGCGCAGATTGGATCACCGAACTGGCCCGACAAGCTGTTATCAGGATATCCGCGAAGAGCGATAATTTCGCGGGCCACAAAATTCTGAAAACCACTGATACCGCTTCCGCCCATGTAAAAGCGTTCAAAAGGTGAGTAGCCCGTTTTTTTGCTGTAATATCCCAAAAATCCATAACCCACTTTTGTTCTTAATACTAAGTTCCGCGCCTCTTTCCCTTCCGCCGCTTTTTTATTTGTAAGCTGGGTAAACCATTCAGCGGTGATTTTATATTTTTGATATTCAATAAATTTATAACGTTCGGCTGTTGTCAGAGAAGTATAATCTTTATTATTTACCATTGAATAAGGAGGAGTAAATTTCATGTCCAGTGAAAAATTAGAGCCTTGTTTTGGATATATGGGCTGATCTACTGAATTACGCGAAATGTTTAAACCAAGGTTCAAGTCGTTGGCATATCCCGACCCCTGATCAAAAAACTGGAAGGCGCTGTATTTATTTAATTCATAATAATTATAATTTAAATGTGAGTACATGCTAAAATAGTTATCGGGCCACTTCAACCTGCGCCCTAATCCTAAAGACATACCAATGATGCTCATACTTGAGCGGTTAGGGTTATATATTTTACCGGTTTCACCCGTTACAAATTTTTTCTGGCCATTACTAAACAAAGAGTGAAAAGCAGAAAAAGTAAGTGAGTTAGGTTTTTTACCTCCTAACCACGGTTCGGTAAAAGAAAAATTATAGGACTGATAATAAATACCGTTTGTTTGCGCCCTTACACTAAGTTTTTGCCCGTCGCCACTTGGAAGAGGCCTCCATGCTTCCTTTTTGAAAAAATTACGGGCCGAAAAATTATTAAAAGTTACTCCCAAAGTACCAATAATACCAATGCCGCTGTTAGATCCGGCATAATAGGAACGTCCACCCCAGCCACCGCTGAGTTCAATCTGATCGCTTGGTTTTTCAGCAACAATGTATTCAATGTCAACAGTACCATCTGCAGCATTAGGTGTTGGAATAACGTTCAGTTTTTCAGGATCAAAATATCCAAGCTGCGCTAACTCACGTTGTGTTCGAATGATATCAGAGCGGCGGAAAAGCTGACCGGGTTTTGTTCTGATCTCTCTGTAAATAACATGATCGTTGGTTTTGTCATTTCCTGTTACAGTAATTTTATTTATGGTTGCTTGTTTTCCTTCATACATTAAAATATCAAAATCAATGGTGTCGTTATGTATGTTGCTTTCCTGCGGGTTTACCTGAAAAAACAAATAGCCGTCGTCCATGTAAAGACTTGAGATGTCGAATCCGTTTGGATTCATAATTAATTTGGCGTCCAGCTTACTCTGATCATAAACCTCTCCCGGCTGGATATTAAGAATAGTATCTAACTGTCCGCTCCTGTATTTACTGTTCCCAAACCAATGAAACTTTCCAAAATAATATTTATGGCCTTCGTCTATGATTACGTCAATGGCTACGCGGTTCTTTGAAACAAAATAAACGCTGTCTTTTACAATACGCGCATCGCGGTAACCCTTGGTGTTGTATTTTGCAACAATGGCGGGAAGATCTTTGGCAAGATTTTCTTCCAGATATTTTCCTGAATTGAAAGGGTTATACCAGCGGAAACGCTTGCTATCTTCAAGTTTGCGACGCAATTTCCAGTCAGGAATGATGGTGTTGCCGATTATATTAACGTCCTGAATTCTTACTTTTTTCCCTTTATTAACTTTTATCGTTAACAGGATGTGTGGGGTTTTGGTCGAAGTATCGCGTTTGGTTATAATATCAACCTTGTTATAATAATATCCTTTGTTGAGGTAAAAATCATGCACCGTATTTTTTATAGAGCCGAGCATGTAATCTGTAACAACACGTTCTTTTAAAAGACGAATCTTACCTCTGATTTCATCCGCGTCGCTCTTTTTTACATCGCCTTCAAATTTAAATCTTGACAGACGGGGGCGTTCAACAACCCGTATAATTAGAAAAATATCGCGTCCAATAATTTTATCCTGAATTATCTGAACATCTTCAAAAATGCTTTGTTTCCAAAGCGCTTTAATGGCATCAGAAATTTTATCTCCCGGAATAGTAATTTCATCGCCTTTTTGTAAACCTGAAAGTAAAACAATTACTGATGGATCTGTAAAGTTGGCACCTTGTGGAATAACCCCGCCAATCCTGTATTTTTTTGGATTTTTAATCGTTTGAACAATAACGCTGTCGCTTAGTTGAGCCACGCCTCCCGAACATGCTAAAAGGAAAAGAAATATGAATTTATAATTTCTGATACTCTTAATTTTGAGAAATTTGTTCGCTGGTTTGTCCAAAGCGTCGTTCACGGTTCTGATAAGCTAAAATAGCTTTAAAAAATTCCTGTTTTCTAAAATCGGGCCACAGGGTATCGGTAAAATAAAATTCAGCATACGCCAATTGCCAGAGTAAAAAATTACTTATCCTGTGTTCACCGCTGGTGCGGATCATTAATTCAGGATCGGGCCATTTGGATGTATTTAAATATTTTTCGATGTGTTTACCTGTAATATCTTCGGGGCTTAACGTCCCCTCTTTTACGTGTTGCGCAATTTCTTTAACGGCGCTGGTTATTTCCCATTTACTTGAATAGGATAAAGCTAAAATAAGTGTAACGGTAGTGTTGGAGGAAGTAATTGAAATTGATTCCTGTAATTCGGCCTGACAAGAATTAGGAAGACTTTTTATATCCCCGATTACTTCAAGCTTAACGCCTTTTTTATTAAGATTTGGAGTTTCAAGACTAATGGTAGAAACAAGAAGTTCCATTAAGGCATCCACCTCATCTTTTGGCCTGTTCCAGTTTTCAGTGCTGAAGGCATAGAGGGTAACAAACTTTACACCTATTTCACCACAGGCTTCCACCACTTCTCTTACAGAATTAACTCCTTCATGATGGCCGAAAATCCGGTCTTCACCTTGTTGTTTAGCCCAACGGCCATTGCCATCCATGATAATGGCCACGTGTTTGGGAATGTTATTTTTATCTAATGAATGCTTTAAATCCATGGGGGTTACGGGGTCTGCAAAGATAGTAAAATAGTCAAAAACGACTAACTTATTAGGTTCTTTTAGGTTTTTTAACAGGATGAAAAAATCAGTCTGAAATGCCAACACCGTGACATTGAGGATTAGGCGCTGGTAATCTGAAATTAAATGTAAGTCCGTAAAAAAAGTACCAGTCTTTTGAACGTGGGTTGCCGCGCATGGTTCCCGGAATTCCCAAACCATTGAGTAAAGAATTAGAATATGAGCCGCTTACATCATCGAGATAATCTGTAAACATTTTTCGCGGTCCCCATTCAAGACCCAAGCCGCAGCGATCGGAAATATTCCATTTAAAACCCACGCCAAACGGAATGGTAAGTTGATAGTGTGAATAAGATTTTTTCTGCCCCTCGGTGTGAAGGCCGGCAAGATCAATGTAATTGCCGTTTACATTCATCTGCGGATTCATGTAACATCCACCAAGACCGGCGAAAATAAACATAGTGAAATAATGTTTATCGTTACCTATCCTGTAATCTACAAAGTTAAACTCAGCAATGGCGTGAGCGTCATAAATCCTGGAGCGGAAATTAAGATTTCTTTCGAGCTGATCCGGTTCTTTGCTTGTAGCATCGGATGCGCTTACCGTTCCATAATTAACACCGAACCTGAAGGCATAACGGTAATTGGTAGTATACCTGAAAAATACGCCAACAGCAGGCCGCGAAGGAATAAAGTGTTTGCGCGGATTTAAATCGCCAATATAATAGGAGGCACCACCAAAAATACCAATTTCGCGCTGACGGAAATTTCGCTTTTTAGTTTGCGATCCTGCCTTCAAGGCAAGACAGCAAATAATAAATATGAAGCATTTTTTATACAATAGAAGAGGGAGAACGTAAAAATAACCGAATTATTGCGTTTTTTTGTAAAACATTAGATAAGACCCTGTTTTGAAGAGCCTAAATATATTAGTCATTTTTCTTCTGCTTGGATTTCAACTGAAGTCGCAATTGGATACGCTTTCAAAAAAAAACAGCAGCTCTACTATTATTTTTCATTCCGAAAGTAATGTTCAGTTAACGGGTACCGATATTCTTGATGAGCGGATTGACACCTTATCTAAACCCGAACTTCGGATTGGCGGTTATGTTTCAACTTATTATGCCCATTATGATGATGAAACCGAAAGTAACGGTTTTGTACAGTTTTCAACGCTGGCATCGCGCAACAATCAGTTTTCTTTGAACATGGGATTGGTAAGCCTGGCGTATGCAAGCAGGCGCATGAGGAGCACCATATCCATACACTACGGCGATGTACCTGAAAGTTCATGGCCGGCAAATTTTAAATTAATTCAGGAAGCGCATGCCGGCTTTAGAGTTGGCAATAAATTATGGATGGATGCCGGTTTTTTTAAAACACATATCGGCCTTGAAAGTTTTCAGCCAAGGGAAAATATTACCTCAAGCATGTCTATCCCAAATTTTTATGATCCCTATTTTTTAAGCGGGGTAAAACTGACCTATCTGATAACTTCGAAGTGGAGCCTGCAGGCGGGCATTTTTAACGGGTATAATGAATACGTAGACAATAACAAAAACAAGGCACTTGATTTTTCAACCAAATACGCGTTTTCTAAAAATATTTCATTTACCTATAACTTTTTAACCTGTGATGAAACCCCTGATAATATAGCAACCAAACATCAACGCTTTTATCAAAACATATATGGTACGTTTGATTATGCTAAATTGATTGTTGGAATTGATTTTAATTATGGCATACAGGAGCACTCTTTAAAAAAAGACACTTCTAAAACCGGTCATATGTTTGGCGGGCTTGTGGTTGTAAAATACAAACCCTTTACAAAGTTTGGCGCTTATGGACGGGTGGAATATTTTTCCGATCCTAACCAGATTCTTGCAACCAACCTTGACGCCGGCAAATACATTAAAGGAACAACGCTTGGAGTTGAACTGACGCCTCAAAAAAATTCGGCTTTAAGTTTTGAATGGAGAGTTCTTGAGTCAGACAATCTTATTTTTAAAAAAGGCAACACGCTTCTAAATCAAAGAAATGAATTTATTGTTTGTCTTGATTTATGGTTTTAATGAACAAGGAAAAAACATATAAGCCAATTGGCATATTCGACAGCGGTTTCGGCGGCCTTACGGTTATGAAAGAAATTGTAAAGGAATTACCTGAATATGATTTTTTATATTTAGGTGATAATGCCAGGGCCCCATATGGAACGCGAAGTTTTGAAACAGTTTACGATTACACGCTTGAATGCGTTAAGCATTTATTCGATAAAGGTTGTGAGTTGGTAATACTGGCCTGTAACACCGCTTCTGCTAAAGCATTAAGAACCATTCAGCAAAAAGATTTGCCACTTATTGCGCCTGAGAAAAGGGTTTTAGGTGTTATAAGGCCCACTACCGAAATAATAGGAAACTACAGTAAAACAAAACACATCGGGGTTCTAGGCACACCGGGAACCGTTAGTTCGGGCTCTTACCTGGTAGAAATTGAAAAGTTTTTTCCGGATGTAAAGGTGTACCAGGAGGCTTGCCCTATGTGGGTTCCGCTTATTGAAAACAATGAATGTGATAATGCCGGGGCCGATTATTTTATTAAAAAGCACGTAGAGGCATTAATGACCAAATCGGATAAAATTGATACCATCATTTTAGGCTGCACTCATTATCCGTTAATAACCGAAAAAATAAAACAATATTTGCCAGCAAATGTTCAGTTGCTTAGCCAGGGTAAAATAGTAGCTGCAGGGTTAAAAAATTATCTTTTCCGTCACCCTGAAATAGAAATTAAATGCAGCAAAAATGCAAGCTTCAATTTTTATACAACAGATCTTCCCGAAATATTTGATAAAGCAGCTACTTTGTTTTTTGGCAAAGAAGTTAAATCAAAACACCTGCAACTTTAAACTTACTTCTCCAGGATCTTAAATTCGGTTCTCCTGTTATTCTGACGGCCCGCGTCCGTGTCGTTTGTATCAATAGGTTTGGTTTCGCCATACCCTTTGGCAACCAATCGTGAAGATGAAATTCCTTTATTGATGAGGTAATCAACAACTGACTTGGAACGATTATCAGATAACTTCATGTTATATTCATCAGATCCTTTACTATCGGTATGACTTCCTAATTCAATTTTAATACCCGGATTATCATTTAATAATTTGATCAGTCGCTCCAACTCGTTGGCTGACTCAGGGCGAAGGGTGGCTTTATCAAAGTCAAAGAAGATGTTGCGCAAAACAATTACACTTCCAATTTCTATTTTCTTTAACGCTACATCCTTGTTGAACTCCTGATAATCGGCTCCTTCGGGTAAATTAAAATTTTCAGAATGAAAAAGGTAACTGTCTTTTTTTACTGCAATACCATAATTTTTTCCGCTTGGAAGGGTTACCAGATATTTACCGGTAGCGCTGTTTGATTTAAAAGTAGCTATTACCTGATTTTTATCATTATCAATTAATTCAATCAAAGCTTCAAGGGGCTGATTGGTTTTTGCATCAGTAACAACACCTTTTAGGATTGTTACTTTGGCCATTTTAACCTCTACCGCGTTTTCTGTTTTTAAATTACTTACCGGATTGGCGCGCATGGCTATGAGCTGATCCTGTGAATTAAGTAAAGGATTTTTTTCTGCTCCTAAAAAAGTAATTTTATAAATGTCTTTTTCTCCAAAGCCTCCTTGTTTGGCGGATGCAAAATAAGCTCTGCTTCCGCTTCCGCTCACTACAAAAAACACATCGTCATCCGGTCCGTTGATTGGGTATCCAAGGTTTTCAGGCGCCGACCATTTACCGTTAACAAAAGTGGATTTAAAAATATCGTAACCCCCCATATTGTTGTGACCCTTGCTGCTAAAATAAAGCGTTACTCCGTCAGGGTGCATAAACACTGCCTCCTCGGCATATTTGGTGTTTATTTCAGGCCCAATGTTTTTTGCTGCGCCCCACTCACCTTTCACATCCATATCACTGAAATAAATATCGCGGTCTCCTAATCCTGATTCTTTATCGCTTACAAAATAAATCCGATGTCCATCGCCGTTCACGCTCACGCTTGATTCATGATATTTGGTGTTGATGTTCTTATTCATGTGAACAGGTGGTTCCCAGTCTGCGCCAAATAAAGTACTTTCATATAAATCACCGCCGTCTTTTCCGGAATGGCGATAAACATACAGCTTGCTGCCATCGGGCGATAATCCCGCCGCGGCATCATGGTTTTCGGTATTTACATTTTTACTTAATTGCACTGAAGGTTGCCACTTCCCGTTCTTTTTATTGGAAATGTAAACATCTTCATAAAAGCCATTATCATTTTCATCACGTTTTAATCCGGTGCTGTTATCGCGGCGCGCTGTAAAAATTATGGTTTCTTCATCCGCGGTAATGGAAGGTCCGTATTCCGGGTAAGATGTGTTGACACTTGATCCAAGGTTATCTACAAAAACACGTTCTGGGTTAGTGCTGTATTTTTTTCCCTGATTGCACTCGGCAATTTTTTTATTCGCATCATCAATATCAAGAGCGTTGCTTTTTGCTTTTTGTTGAAGGAATGTAAGGTGAAGCTGATAATATTTAATAGCCTCATCCCATTTACTGTTCAGGTGATTGGCCCACGCAAGCCAATAAGCCAAATCAGGCTCTACTTTCGGATCAAGCGAATAGGCAGTTTCTAAATATTTTAAAGTTTCTGCATTAGATGGGTCTGATATAAACCAAACAAAGCCAAGCATGTAATTAAGGCGCGCGTTTTTCGGGTTAAAGCGTTGCGCATCCGTTAAAGGAGATAAAGCGTTACGGAAAAAAGTAAATCCTGCTTTCTGATAGTCGTAGTGACTTACAGGAAGAATTTTTGTTTCGGAAACATAATTCTTTTTAAAATCATCAAATTCTTTACGGCCCTGAACATAAGAATCTATACCAATATCAAGTTTTTTCTTAGCCTCGCGCAGCTCCTCTTTTTTTCCTGGAAAATTGTCTTTTTCAAACTCAACCGATTGCGCAAAAGAAAAAAACGAAAAAGTTAAAAATGCAAATAGATAAATGTTATTTTTCATAAGACGTTACTTTTTTTAATTTAATCGCAGGAAGAGTTTATAAATGCTTTGGCACCTTCTACGCCAAGCTCAAGAGCTTTTTTCCAATCGGCACAACTTCCTTCTTCTTCATGAAGCATTTGTCTTGCAATACCCCGGTTATAATAGGCGGGACCGTTTTTTTCATCCAGCTGAATAGAACGCGCAGCCATATCTTTACCCTTTTTATAATCCTTATTTTTAATAGCAATGGAAGAAAGGTTGTTATAAGCTCCTGCGTTATTCGGATCTTTTTTAAGCACTTCTTCAAAGTCGGCCTGCGCCGCTTTCAGATTATTATTTTCAAACTGGGTGGCCCCGCGGTTTATCAATGCCGTTAAATAAGCAGGATTTGCCTGGATGGCTTTGGTATAAGCTTCAATGGCTTTAGGGTAATTTTTATTTAAACGGTACGCAGACCCAAGATTGTTGTGAATAAAAGTAAGTGATCCATCGATAGAAATAGCTTTTTCATAATCGGCAATGGCGCCTGCATTATCATTCTTTGCCCGCTTGGCGCTTCCTCTGTCGTTATACGCATAAGCATAATTAGAATTGGAAGAAATCGCTTTCGAAAAAAACTCAATTGCTTTATCGAAATCACTTGTTTCATAAAGCAATATTCCTTTGTAGTAGGCCGCTTCAGCATGATCGGCTTTTAATTTAAGGCAATTGTCAAGCGCAACATTTTCACTGTCCTTTTGATTTAATTCGAAATATATTAAACCTTTATTGAAATAAGTTTCGGGGTTTTGAGGGTTTATTTTAATTGCGTCATTAATATCTTTAACGGCTTCAGCGTGTTTTTTTAAATGCGTGTAAGCTATAGCCCTGTTGGCTAAAGCCTTGTCGAAATTGGGTTTGGCTGCGAGGCTTTTTGAAAACAGATCCACCGCTGCTGAACAGTCATTTTTTTTAAGTGCTGCCAGGCCGTAGTTGTAATCCTGTTCAGCCAACTGGTCGGGCGTTAAATTGCCGGCCACTTTAACTGTATCCTGCGCGTTAACGCAGATAAAACCGATAATAAACGTTGCGGATAAAAGTGTCCTCATTTTATAAAAGTTAAAAGACTAAATATAAAAAAACTTTTAGGATAAACATATTACCGCATTAGATTGTTAAAACCTTTTTGATGAAGGAGTAGCGTTAAGTTTATAAAAATCGCAAGGATCTTTTTTGTGCAGAATTACTTAATAAGCAAGGCGCACATAAACGGCCAGGTGATCGCTGTAACCGTTAAAATATTTATCACCACCGAACGTGCGGTTAGGTTTCACTAAACCTGTTTTATAATTTTTAAACAGCACAAAATCTTTTTTTAAAATAAACGCGTTGTCAGGATGAAAACTAAGGCCTTTGTTTTGCAGAAATCCCGTTGATAAAATGATATTATCAAACACGTGCCACTTGCCTTCGCTAATATGCGTGCCATCACCACGGTTTTCGAAATTAAGATACGGATTTAGCAACTCCCCCAGTTCTTTGTCAGGTTTTGCATTAGCTTTTAAGACATTAAAAACAGATTTGTTTTTTGGAGTATCGTTTAAATCTCCCATCACAATAATTTTAGAGCTCTTATTTGCATTTAATAATTCATCAACCTGCGCTCTTGCTACCTTAGCTGCATGCAGTCTTCTTGGTTCCGTTTCTTTCTCACCATCGCGGCGGCTTGGCCAGTGATTTACCAATACGGTAACTTCTTCATTAGTCGCTTTAAATTTTAAGGTAACACATAATATATTCCTGGTTTTATTATCAGGTAAGGCAGGGTAAATGGAATTTAATTCTTTATAACTTACAAAATCAAACATGGCTTTATCGTAAATTAAACCCACGTTTATACCCCGCGTATC
>JAOQAF010000075.1 GCA_025963735.1 Bacteroidota bacterium | reverse complement strand
GCTCCTTTCACGTGCTGAATTGAGTCATCAATAAAAACCGTTTCAGAGGCAACAAGATCATTATCTCTTAATACGAATTCAAAAATGTCTTTATCCGGCTTTCGCATACTCATCCGGCAGGAGTAATATACTTTATCAAAATAATCTTCGAAGTTCTTTACTCCGTGTTCAAGATAAAGATTGCGCTCAAACACTGCCACATGAGGCTCGTTTGTATTACTTAATAAAAAGGTGTTATAATTTTGTTTTGCCTGAACCAACACATCGAGTCTTTTTTCTGGAACATCCATCAGCATGGCGTTCCAGGCAAAAATTAAATCGTCCTCATGCCCTTCATACCTTATTTCTTTTCTTAAAAGTTCAAAAAATTCTTCGGGAGAAATTATGCCTTTATCGAAGCTGTTAAACAATTCGCTTTGCTGGGCCTGAGTGTAAATGTCCTCAAACTTAACTTCGCTTATTTTATTAAACTCAGATATGGTTTTATTTATATCCAGGTTTATTATTACACCGCCGAGGTCGAAAATGATATTTTTTATATTCTTCACCTATTAATGTGTTAAGTTAAAGGATTCCGTGCTTTTATTTTGCAAATATGCGTTAATTATCTATTTTTGCAATCCGTTTATGATAAATAAACCGCTCTTATAGCTCAGCTGGTTAGAGCATCAGACTCATAATCTGAGGGTCCCTGGTTCGAGCCCAGGTGGGAGCACAAAAAAAAGGGTTACTGCCAAAACCGCGGTAACCCTTTTTAGTTTTTTATCGGGTTAATGTTAAAATTGGCGCTTGATCTTAAGTTTTTGTATCCTACAGGTTTACCACAGAATGAATTAATACCATTACTAAATTTTATCTTCGGCTTCTAGGCAGGAAGTGTTGACATAGTTTGGGTACGTTTTTTAAGGGTTGAAATAAATCAGTTAAAAAATTAAGATTTGCTGTTCACGAAAATAAAATATTTTATACTTACTACTTTGTTTTTTATTGTCGGAATTTCTTTTTCGCAAAACATTACTATAAGTGGTTATATTAAAGATGCAGAAACCGGTGAATCACTTATTGGGGCAACCGTATATTCAACAAAAACCAAAACCGGAGCCTCAGCCAACACCTACGGTTTTTATTCCTTATCTCTGCCAAAAGGAGATAGTACAGGCTTAGTGTTCACATACGTTGGATATTCTGCTCAAATAAAAAAGGTAATCTTAACTTCTAATATTGAATTAAACATTAAACTTTTTTCTTCACTCAACCAGCTGACAGAAGTTACGGTTATATCGAAAAAAACAAATGACAATGTAGAAAGCCCCAGGATGGGCGTAATCGATATTCCCATTCAAAAAATAAAAGAGTTGCCCGCTATTCTTGGAGAAACAGATGTATTGAAGGTTATTCAATTATTGCCCGGCGTTCAATCAGGTAATGAAGGCACTACAGGTTTTTTTGTAAGAGGAGGGAACTCTGATCAAAACCTGGTTCAATTGGATGAAGCAGTTGTATATAATCCCAATCACCTTTTTGGTTTGTTTAGTACGTTTAACACAAAAGCCTTAAACAATGTAACACTTATCAAAGGAGGGTTTCCTGCACAATACGGGGGGAGATTATCTTCAATTCTGGATATTACAATGAAGGAAGGAAATAATCAAAAATTCAAGGTGGAAGGTGGCGTTGGCCTCATCTCTTCCAATCTAACAATTGAAGGACCTATTGTAAAAGAAAAGGCATCTTTTATTATTTCTGCAAGACGAACTTATCTGGACTTATTAATTAAACCATTTTTACCGAAGAACATTAGCACAACCTATAATTTTTACGACTTAAACGCAAAGATTAACTGGCAGATATCCAAAAGAGACCGATTGTTTTTAAGCGCGTTCAGGGGCAACGACAAGGCGGGGTACACTGAGGCCAGCAGCATTAATTACGGAATAAGATTTGGGAATTCAACCGCAACCTTGCGCTGGAATCATCTGTTCGGACAAAAACTTTTCGTGAATACTTCTTTAATCTATAATACATACTTGTTAAACCTTTCAACTATACAAGGAAAATTTTACGCACAGGTTTACTCCGGAATAAAAGATGTAAATGGCAAAAGCGAATTCCAATATTATCCTAACAGCAAGCATAAAATAATGTTTGGTGCCAATTACATTTATCATTCTTTTAGCTCAAGCGGAAAATCGGAGAAGCTACCTAAAGATTCGCAGGTTGTAAACATCCAACCCAATAGAATTCCAGCCCGTTATGCAAGTGAAATGGCTCTTTATCTGAATGATGAATATACTTTATCTAAACGCGTTGCCTTAAGCGCCGGAATCAGAACACCCGCCTTTATAACCAAAAATGTATCTTATTTTACCTGGGAACCAAGAGCCACCATAAAAGTTTCGCTTGATTCGTTCTCTTCGATAAAAGTTGCTTACACGGTAATGAATCAATTCCTGCACATTATACCAAGCTCCAGCGCCTCTTTGCCTTTTGATCTGTGGATACCTTCAAGTAACATTACAAAACCTGAACGATCGCAACAATTCGCTTTAGGTTATTTTAAAAATTTTAAAGACAATTCTTTTGAATCAAGCGTTGAGCTCTATTATAAAACCATGCAAAATCAAGTTGCATTTAAAGAAGGTACACAGATTCTGGAACAAACAAATATCGACAGCTCTTTGGTTTTTGGAAAGGGATGGAGTTATGGGGCAGAATTTTTTATCAAAAAAAATGTTGGAAAATTTACCGGGTGGATTGCTTATACTTTGTCGTGGACCTTTCAGCAGTTTAAAGATCTTAACTATGGCGAAAAATTTCCCTTTAAATACGATAGAAGACATGTATTATCAGTTGTAGGAACATATAATTTAAACAAACACTGGATTTTATCAGCGGATTTTGTTTTTTCTACGGGCAGCGCTTATACATTGCCGGCTGCAAGAATCAATTTAGCTAATGGAGGAAGTTTGTACGATGGCGTGTATTATGTTTATGATAAACGAAACAATTACCGTTTAAATGCATATCACCGGATGGATATTGGAGCAACATACAGAAAAAATAAAACAATGTTTAAAGGTAAAGTTCCTTTTGTTTCTGAATGGGTATTTAGCATTTATAATGTTTATAGTCACAGGAACCCCTATTTTGTGTATCTCACCGTTGACCCTGTATCACAAGAACCCAAAGCGAAACAAGTGTCTTTATTACCAATCATTCCCGGTATTTCTTACAATTTTAAATTTTAAATCATGGGAACAAAAGCCTTCACCGTTTACGCTTTTATAATGTTGACATTGTTTGGATGTCAAAAAGATATTAAAATTAAACAGTTGCCTTCCGAAAATCAATTATCTATTGAATGTATTTTATATCCCGGAAAAGTTCCTCAGGTTTATTTAAGCACAAGCATAGCTTTTTTCGACCGCAATACCTCCCCATCACAACTATTCGCAAGAAATGCGAGCGTGTCTGTGACGGGCAGTTCCACCGATGTTTTAGTAATGGATTCCGCTTTCGACAGTTTCAGATGCAGATGGGTGCCGTTTTATAAGGGTGTAATTCCCGCTCAGGCGGGTCAATCTTATTTATTAAAAGTAACTTATAATGGAAAAAGTTATTCTGCAACAACAACCATCAGCCAACCCAAAACCGTTATATCCTCAACTTCATACGCACCATCTTTTCACGATGTATATGGCGATCACGAAGGTGTAATTGTAAATTTTGAAGATTATCCGGGAAAGGAAAATTTTTACCGTTACAGAATGAATCGTGTTGCAGACAGCAGTGTGTATGGTGGTTCAAACCTTGGTTCCATTCATAGCATCTGTACCAATGGCGCTTTGTTTTTTATAAGCGAAACAGGCCGTTCCGTTTTTTTTGACAAAGGTGTCGATGGGCAGAATCTTAAAATAGTAGTAGAACCTGCCTTTACACATCAGCAAGACGATACAGGTTATATTTTTATTGAATCCATTGATAAAAACTCCGCGGAATTTTATGATAATCTTGATAAACAAAAACTCGCCCAGTTTAATCCGTTCATTGAACCTGTATTTATTAAAACAAAAATTGAGGGTTGCATTGGTGTATTTGGTTCCGCAGTTGTTTCAGATTCTGTTCTGTTTGTTTATCCTGAATAATTTTAGCAATCACCTCAAAATTTCGCGCTCTAAGTTTTTAAAGACTTTTTCAAAACTTAATAAAACAGTAATTTAGTGGTTCTTAATTCCAATTAACCATGTCGCATCTATTCCACATTCATCATACCCCTACCTCACATCCCGATGTTATTTTAATAGGCGCTGGAATTATGAGTGCCACGCTTGGTGTTTTACTTAAAGAATTAGAACCATCTCTTAAGATCGAAATATATGAACGCCTGGAAACGATTGCCGCTGAAAGTTCAGACGCGTGGAATAACGCCGGAACCGGCCACTCGGCCTTTTGCGAATTAAACTACACCCCCTTAAATGAAGATGGGTCGGTAAATATTTCAAAGGCAGTTAAAATTGCCGAACAGTTCGAGATTTCAAAACAACTTTGGTCGTACCTGGTAGAAAAAAAATTTATTAGTGATCCACAAAACTTTATTACCCCTGTGCCGCACATGAGTTTTGTTTGGGGAGATAAAAATGTAAATTTTCTAAAGAAGAGACATGAAGCCTTAAGTGCAAATCCACTGTTTAAACAAATGGATTATACGGAGGATTTTCACTTGCTTAAAAAATGGATTCCACTTATGATGGAATCGCGGCCCCAAGGCGAAAGGTTAGGTTTAACACGTATGGATCTTGGTACGGACGTAAATTTTGGCGCGCTTACGAAAACCCTCTTTAATCATTTGTGTTCCCTGCCCGATGTTAAAATGCATCTTCATCATGAGGTTACATTTCTTGAAAAAAGAAAAGACGGTCATTGGGAAATGGAAGTAAAGGACCTAACGGCAAAAGAAAAAAGAACGGTAGAGGCAAAGTTTATTTTTATCGGCGCCGGTGGAGGTTCTCTTCCTCTTCTTGAAAAAGCAAATATACCAGAAGGCGATGGGTTTGGAGGTTTTCCTGTAAGTGGCCAGTGGTTAATTTGTCAGAACGCAGAGGTTATAAAGAGGCACGCCACCAAAGTATACGGATTAGCGGATGTAGGGGCGCCACCTATGTCTGTTCCTCACCTTGATACCCGTATTATAAACGGAAAACGAGCGTTGTTGTTTGGTCCCTTCGCGGGGTTTTCAACCAAATTTTTAAAACATGGCTCATTGATGGATTTACCGGCATCCCTTCAGCTTGATAATCTTATTCCTATGATGTCTGCCGGACTTCATAACATTCCTCTTACGAGATATTTAATTGATCAGGTAAAGCAGACTCCGGAAGAAAGGCTTGATGCGTTAAAAAAATTTGTACCCACAGCAAGGCTTGAAGACTGGAAACTGGAAGACGCCGGGCAACGCGTTCAGATTATAAAAAAAGATCATGATGCAGGAGGAGTACTTGAGTTCGGAACGGAAATTGTAAGCGCAGCGGATGGAAGCATTGCCGCTTTGTTGGGAGCTTCGCCCGGAGCTTCTGTATCTGCTTCTGTAATGATTGATGTATTAAAAAAATGTTTCGGTGGCAAAATGAAAACGCCGGAATTGCAGGCTAAACTTAAAGAGATTATACCTTCATTCGGTGTTCAATTAAACAGTAATGAAGAATTGTGCGATTCGATCAGGGAAAAAACTTCAGGTGTTTTAAAATTGGACGAAGTATCAGATAAACTCGAAATTTAATTAATAAAAGAGATTAGGATTACTAAAAACATTCCAGTATAATTTTGGCTTTTTTATTTTTTGACCATCTTTATAAATAAATTGTTCGCCTTTATCATCAATCATTGGGATGTGACAATTATTTCTGATGAACCAGCTCTTTGGTACAAAACCTACATCATGAATTAATTTATTCTGCATGGCATTTCTCACTTTTTCCGAATCAACACCAATGTTTGCTTGCACTGTTTGAGACAAGCCAATGTTATATTTAAACTGAGCGCTTAATAACCCATGGGAATACCTTGCGTAAGTTCCCCCGGTAGTATCCATGTAACAATTACCTATAAAATTATCGTTAATGTGCCTTACCGATTTGCCCATGGCGCCTGTCCACATGGTGCAATTAACCGCAGCCTGAAAAATATCCCGGTGCTGGTATTGAAGCAGAAAAGCACCCGTCCTGAATCTATCCAGAAGCGGCTTGGCGAAAATATCATTTTCAACAATAAGTGAAACAGATCCGAATTGAAGCGCAATTATCCCTGTACGCTGGGCCGTTTTTATTTTATTAATATAGGCGTTATAGGCATAGCCTATTGAATGTGAATAAGAGGTTTGATTAGAAACGGAATTGATAAAAGAATTAAAAAATGTTTGTTTTTTTCCATATCCCAAAACAATTCCCTGAGATAGAACCAACTCGTTATATATAAACTTTGGGCCTAAGTTTTTAAAACTAAAATAAGCACGTACTTCAGTGTTAGCCTGAAAAAATTTATTGATATAAAAAAAATTAAAATTTAGACCGAATCGCTGAAAGTGAGTACCAAAGGCAACGTTGGCGCCCACATTTATTCCTACAGTATTATTACTAAACACCAGCTCCTGCGCCTTTAAGGATAAAGAAATGCACAAAGGCAATAAAAAACAAATTATTTTATTTTTGAAATTCAAGTAATTGGCTCTGCAGCTTATTGTAATTTAAACTTATCCCATCAACAATGAGGTGAGCTTGTTTGTAAAATTCATTTCGTTCTATTAATTTATTTTCAATAAACGTTTCCAGTTGTACTGAAGAAAGATTTTTTATGAGAGGACGTTCTTGTTTCGATTGACCAAGCCGAACAACTAATGCTTTCACAGGCATTTCAAGATACACCAGGAGACCGTTATTTTTAACAAGTTGAAGGTTGTTATTGAAACAAACCGTACCTCCACCAAGCGCAATTAATTTATTTGGGTTTAATTCAATAAGTTCTTTAAGATAACGTGTTTCAAGTAGTCTGAATTCAGCCTCTCCCAGGTTAGTAAAAATATTTTGTATTGTTTGCTGATTTTTTTTTTCGATGAACTTATCAAGATCAACAAAAGGCATCTTTAATAACTCAGCCATTTTTTTTCCATGAGTTGATTTACCGCAACCCATAAATCCGCAAAAAAAAATATGCTCCGGATTTTTCATTACTTGTTTTGAGCCAAAGCAAACTCTTTCGCGAAATAGGTGAGGATAACTGATGCTCCGGCCCGTTTAATACTGAGTAAAATTTCATCGCGCACTTTGTCGCCATCAATCCACTTCTTCTGTGCAGCGGCCTTTACCATGGCGTACTCACCGCTTACATTGTATGCAGCAATGGGAAGATTAAAATTATCGTTGAGAGATTTTATTATGTCAAGATAACTTAAAGCAGGTTTCACCATTAAAAAATCGGCTCCTTCATTCATATCCAGATCAGCTTCTAACAGCGCTTCTTTGCTGTTGGCCGGATTCATCTGATAGGTTTTTTTATCCCCAAACTTGGGTGCGCTATCCAATGCATCTCTGAACGGACCGTAAAATGCGCTGGCATATTTAGCGGTATAACTCATAAGGGATACATCATTAAAATTATTATCATCTAACGCTTCGCGTATGTAACCAACTCTTCCGTCCATCATATCACTGGGACCAATAATGTCGGCTCCCGCCTCAGCCTGCACAAGAGCCATGTTGGCCAAAATTTCAAGTGTTTCGTCATTATGAATTTTGCCATTTTTTACAAAGCCGTCGTGTCCATCGCTGCTGTATGGGTCCATGGCTACATCTGTCATAATTACCGCCTCCGGAAACCGTTTCTTGATTTCTTTAATTACAGATGGATAAAGACCTTTTTTATTTAAACTTTCTGAAGCGCTTTTATCTTTTAATTTATCGGAAATACTGGGAAACAGGCAGAACGTATGAAGGCCTATTTTAAGACATGATTCAATTTCTTTAAGTATCAGATCGCCACTCATTCTGTAAATACCAGGCATAGAAGATACTTCCGATTTCTTATTTTTGCCTTCTGTTAAAAATAAGGGGAAAATTAAATCGTTAACACTTACCCAGTTCTCCTGTACAAGATTTCTGATTGGAGCTGATTTCCTGTTTCTGCGCGGGCGATGTGTTATATGCGTCATTTTTAAAAACTTAAATATTTTAGTACTTCTTACTTTAGTTTTATATCTGTTTTTTACATGGAAATATATTTGAGAATAAATCCATATATTTTATGCTATGTAATCTATGAAATGCCAAGTATAGCTCTTACCATACCAAGGTCGTCAAATTCTGACGCTTTAACATGAACTTTTATTTTTTTCTTGTTTAATGCGATTGCGGTTGCCTCGCCCATTGCAATGGACAATTGTCCCGGGAGCCATGAATTCTTTTCAAAATAGGCATCAACGTTTGAAGGACTTGTAAAAACAATAATTTTCATTTCCTGATCAATTTCAACACTATGGGTTATCATAGAATAAACATTGAGGTTAATCACATTGTCCTTTTTTGGCATTTGCCATTGAATGTATTGTTTACTGTCTTTTGCAATTGGAAATATAACTTTTGAACTTCCAACCTTAGCGGCAAATTGTTTTCCTACAAGTTTGTTATCCGTACTCTGTCCTATAAAGTCAGCTCTATGACCATGAGCTCTGAGCTCAGCGCTGGTTGAAGATCCCACGCAGCCAAATTTTCTTCCACTTACATCAGGTTTCAGATTAAAAAAGTATCTGACAGAATGCTTACTGCTAAAAAAAATCCAGTCGGCAGCCGGAAGTTCTTTAAACCGGAGCTGTTTAAATTCAACCAGGCTTTTTCCTTCAAGCTCAAATGATAATCCTTTTAACGCGCGTGATAAATAATCGCTTTCATTCAAATTTTTAGTTATAAAAACCTTGCGCGGTTTAATGTTTTTTATTTTTTCACTTATTTCTTCGGCAAAGCCGTCGGTATTGGAGGTTTGAAAATACAATTGCTTGGGTTGCTTGTTCCAAGCATCGGCAACGCTTGTCCATACTTTAAATCTTAAACGGTCTTCATCATCAAATTCAGTATCACAATATGCGCCTAAAGGAAGGTGACAGCCTCCATCAAATAAATTTAAAATGGTTCTTTCAATATTTATTTTTATCAATACATCAAAATCACTTATCTCATCTATTATTGAAAGAATGTTATTATCATCTTCCCTTATTTGCCATGCAAGAACGCCTTGTGCCGGAGCGGGAACGAATTCTGAAGGATCAAGTTTTTCAGAATATAAATCTTCAATGTCTAATTCTAGTCTTTCAATCCCTGCTGAAGCAATTAAAATAGCGTCATATTCTCCATCGCGCAGTTTGTTGATCCGTGTAGGAACGTTCCCTCTCAAATCTTTTAGTTCAATGTCAGGCCTGAAAGCCAGCAGCTGTGATTTTCTGCGGGCGGAGGATGTTCCAACTACAGCATTCTTCTTAAGTCCCCACTTTTCTTTCTCATCAACTTTTTCCTTTCTTATAAGTAAAATGTCGGAAGGATCTTCTCTTTTTGAAACACCCGCAATAAGAAGACCGTCAGGGCTGGTTGTGGGAAGATCCTTATGCGAATGAACTGCCAGATCAATTTCTTTATTCAATAAAGCTTCTTCAAGTTCTTTGGTAAAAAAACCTTTCCCTTCAAGTTTATCAAAACTGGTGTTCCATTGTTGAGAACGATCTCCTTCGGTAGCAATAATTTTAAGTTCGGCTTTATATCCTTTTTCTTCAAGAAGTTGTTTGGTATAATTAGCTTGCCACAAAGCAAGTTCGCTGCCACGCGTGCCTATAATGATTGTTTGATCCACGAATTAAAATTAGTAATTAATCTTTTGAGTTAAGCAAAACGTTTTTAGCTGTTTTAATAGCTACTGCATTGTATTTTTTTTCTACATATGCCAGAACTTTATCAAGCACTTCTTTACTTTGAGTGTCTAATGAATTAATTTCTTTAGCGAACACTTCGTTCAGCGCGAGATCTTTAATGGCTCTGACCTGACGGGGAACCTCACCAAATGCAAGTTCAATCCTGCGTTCCTTATGCAACCACAGAAATTGTTGTGACTTTACTTTTATTATTGCTTCGCACTTTATAATTTCATTTTTGCGAAGCTGCATGTTGGCTTCGGCCTGTAATTTAAGTGAGTTAATGTTAATGAGCGTAACTTTATTTGTACTGTTCGCAACATCTTCTTCAACATTTGCCGGAAGGCTTAAGTCAATAATTATTTTCCTGGAGGTTTCATTCAGATTTAATTTAAGAAAAAGCTGATTGGTTATTATGGTTTTATTTGATCCGGTACATACAACCAAAACATCAAACCCATTGTTAAAAGATTCTAATTGTGAAAGTTCATAAGCCTCACCCCCAAGGGTTTTAGCGAGTTTCTGTGCGTTTCCAAGGGTCCGGTTAAATACGGTAAAATTGGCGAACTTGTGCTTTTGAAGATAATTTGCCATGGCGCTGTTAGTTTCGCCACTACCAACAAAAAGTATCCGCGCATCATTTTTAATACCGAGTTGTCTTAGTTGTCGATACGCGAGAGACACAATAGATACAGGATTTTTAGCGATGTCGGTTTTTGTATACACTTCTTTTGCGGTTTCAATAGTTTGCTTTACAAGCAATCGCAAAAAATCTCTGGTTAAACCTAGCATGTTACAAAAATCATACGATTTGCGGACCTGAGTAATTATTTCGCGTTCGCCCACAACCATTGACTCGAGGGAAGAAGCAACTTTTAAAACATGTTCCACGCCTTGCTGCCCGGTAAAAATTTCGGCGCTATCAGATAAAAGAGCGGCTTCATTTTCCGTTAATTTTTTATTAATAAATAAACAGATTTTTTTTATTGCAGCGGCGCAAATTTCTGAATTGGTTTTTACGTATAATTCAATTCGATTACAAGTATTTAAAAACATAAGCTCTTCGAAACCGAAATTGAATTTAAGTTCTCCTAAAAGAGTGGTTTGTTCTTCGCTGGTTAAATGCAGTTTTCCGAGAAGCTCGAGAGGAAGCGTTTTGTGGGTAAAAGATATGACTTTAAAAGTATCCAAAATGTTCAGCAAAGATGGAACATTTTAGTAATTTATTTGTCATTTAATTGTCATACGCCTTAATCCTCTGTTGGGTCAGGAGCACTTGTTGGTTTTGCTTTTTTTGGCTTAATTTTATTTGGCCACAAAACATTTATTAATTCGCCATGAACTGTAAACATGCTTTTACTCATGCCATTAATGATGTTCACGTTTTCATTGGATTTGTTTTTCCAGGTTTTTTTTACTTCTTCGTGAGTACCATCGCTTAACAAAATAAAAAATTTGGTGACCTTTCCGTTTTTAACCTCTGCCTTTCCGTTATTACACGTAGCCTTTGCCCCTTGCCTGTTCGTGATAATAACGTCGGTATAAACTCCATCCGGTACATCTTCTGCCCCACGATCTTCGAACTTGGCGGCCCATTTATTATAACAATTAAGTTCAGGAGCCTTTTCCTGTGCAACAAACTGAAGGCTTAACAAAAGGGCTGCCGATAAAAGGAATTTCTTCATTTGTTGGAGGTTTTCATTTATTTTTAGAATATCAAACTTACAAAAAAAATTAAAATTTCAAAAATATATTGGTACTAAAATTTTTGGTTACTTTGTAATACTATGTTGGTAAAAACGTTTGGGTATGCGGTTCAAGGCATTAATGCCACTAAGGTAACTGTTGAAGTAAATATTGGCACCGGGGTTAATTTTTATTTGGTTGGCCTGCCTGACAGCGCAGTTAAAGAAAGCCAGCAACGTATTGCCACAGCCCTGAAACATAACGGATATAAGATACCAGGCAAACTTATAACCGTGAACATGGCACCGGCCGATATTCGCAAAGAAGGCTCTGCTTATGATCTTACAATAGCGCTCGGTATTCTTGCTGCTAGTGAACAAATAAAAGCAGACATGGTTTCTGATTACGTGATCATGGGAGAATTGGCACTTGATGGCGAGATCAGGCCTATCAGAGGGGCTCTTCCCATTGCCATAAAAGCAAAGCAGGATGGCTTTAAAGGAATTATACTTCCCGAAGCCAATGCTTCAGAAGCATCAGTAGTTGAAGGATTAGAAGTTTATACAGCCAATAACCTGAAACAGATCATTGATTTTTATAACGGAACGGCTACACTTTTAAAGCCCGAGATTGATCTTAATACTACGTTCTTAAACAATCTTGATACAATTGAATTTGATTTTTCAGATGTAAAAGGCCAGGAGAATATTAAACGTGCGCTTGAAATTGCTGCGTCCGGTGGACACAATGTAATTTTAATAGGGCCGCCCGGTGCAGGCAAAACCATGTTAAGTAAGCGGCTTCCAAGTATTTTACCTCCGCTTTCCATTGAGGAAGCGCTTGAAACAACCAAAATTCACAGTGTTGCCGGTAGAACCGGTAAAAGTGGTAAAGGACTAATTACGCAGCGGCCTTTTCGGAGTCCGCATCATACTATTAGCGATGTTGCACTGGTGGGCGGCGGAAACAATCCTCAGCCGGGCGAAATAAGCCTGGCTCATAACGGCGTTTTGTTTTTAGATGAACTCCCCGAGTTTAAGCGAACAGTACTTGAAGTAATGCGCCAACCGTTAGAAGACCGCGTTGTAAATATCAGCCGGGCTAAATTCAGTGTTGATTATCCTGCAAGCTTTATGCTTATCGCCAGCATGAATCCTTGTCCATGCGGTTTTTATAACCATCCCGAAAAAGAATGTGTGTGTGCTCCAGGTGTGGTTCAAAAATATTTGAATAAAATCAGCGGCCCGTTGTTAGATCGTATTGATCTCCATGTAGAAGTAACGCCGGTTTCTTTTGGCGAATTAAGTAAAGAACAGGTTTCGGAAAAAAGTAAAGATATCAGGAACAGAGTGATTAATGCACGCTTAATTCAAAGCGCAAGATTTCATGAAACCAAACACATACATTGCAACGCCCAAATGCGAACCTTTGATCTTAAAACCTATTGCAGCATTAACGATGCTGGTAAAACCCTTTTAAAAAACGCCATGGAGCGCGTGGGTTTGAGCGCGCGCGCGTACGACAGAATTTTAAAGGTTGCGCGTACAATTGCTGATCTGGATGTTTCAGCCAATATTGAAACCAACCATTTAGCTGAAGCCATACAATACCGGAGCTTAGACAGAGAAGGATGGGCAGGATAATTTAAAAGTTGCCGCATAATAAAATCAATGTTCATGGACCTTTTTTTATCTTAGCAGATCAACTCCATGCAAGATACCGGTACCCAGCGGACAGGACACAGAATTTATTTTAGCAATACTTAAGAACAAACTTTAATCTAACATTGAAAGCTGCTGAACAAATATTATTAGATCTTAAACGACGCATCTATAAACCGGTTTATTTTTTAAGCGGTGAAGAAGCCTATTACATTGATCTGATTTCGGATTATATTGAGAACAATGTATTAAATGAAACGGACAAAGAATTTAACCAGAATGTAGTTTACGGTAAAGACGTTGATCTCGCAGGTATTCTTGGTTTAGCAAAACAGTTTCCAATGATGAGCGATTACCAGGTGGTGATTGTAAAAGAAGCTCAGAACCTCAAAGAACTTAATAAAAGCGCCGGAGCGGATGACGATGCTCCGGCTTCTAAACCTGCCACTAACGGCGCCGTGCAACAATTTATAAATTACATTACGCATCCACAGCCTACAACTATTCTTGTTTTTTGTTATAAATATAAAACCATTGATAAGCGAAGTGCTATTGCAAAGTCTTTGCAAAAAAATGCCGTATTTTTTGAGTCTTCAAAAATATATGATAACCAGGTTCCTGAATGGATAAGCAATTATGTTAAAGAATTAAATTATTCCATCAGTCCCAAAGCCTCTTTTTTAATGGGCGAATTTTTAGGCAATGATTTAAGCAAGATTACCAACGAAATTCAAAAGTTAATTATAAACCTAAAACAGGGGAATGAAATTACTACCGATTTAATCCAAAATAATATTGGAATAAGCAAAGAATATAATGTATTTGAATTACAGGATGCCCTGGCAAAAAAAGACATACTAAAAGCTAATCGTATCATTCTTTATTTTGCAGCTAATGAAAAAGAGCATCCACTGGTAATGACCATTAGTTCTTTATATGGTTATTTTAGTAAAATATTAAAATATCATTTTATTCCTGATAAAAGTAAATTCGCAGCAGCTGCCGCGCTCGGCGTTAATCCTTATTTTGTGGATGGCTACGCGAAGGCGGCGTTAATGTATAGCACACCCAAATTAAAAAACATTTTTTCTTATTTAAAAGAATGCGACCTGAAATCAAAGGGGGTAGACAATGTGGGCATAACGCACGGGGAACTTTTAAAGGAGTTAATCTTTAAAATTCTTCATTAATTTAATTACTCTCTAATATTAAATAAAAACGCCCGAAGAAAATCTCCGGGCGTTTTTGTGATCTTATAGCTTATTTTTTTATTGCTTCACAATCTTGAATTGTTTTGAACCGTTCGCGTCTTTGATCTTTAAGTAATAAACACCATTGCTGTATGGGCTTAAATCAAGTTGAACAGTTGCATTGGCTGATTTTTCAACCGATATTAACCTTCCTGTTACATCCATTACTTCAATGGTGCGTGTTGAGTTGTTACTGAATTCAACAGTCACATTTCCTGTAGTGGGATTAGGATAGATGTTAAGAACACTTAAACCGTTATGTGCCGACACTCCCGTTACAAAACCAATACAAGTAGTTGCACTGGAAGTACAACCTGACTGATCAGCTACGTTAACAGTATAACAACCGGGAGTTAACGCATTAGCCGTAGCTGCATTTCCTCCGGAAGGCGTCCATGTGTAAGAGTAAGGACCAGTTCCACCGGTAGCTGTTACCGAAGCACTTCCGTCGTTACAAGTGCCACAACTGGCATTTGAAGAGTTTGAAGTAGCATTAACCGGGCTTGAGCCAGTTACGTTTACAGGAGAAGAGGTATTACATCCGTTTCCGTCAGTAGCAGTAACTGTATAAGCTCCTGCACAAAGGTTAGTGGAAGTTCCACCCGGAAGGAACGAATAGGTATAACCTGCAGTTCCACCGCTTGCTGTGAAGGTAACGGCTCCATTACATGAACCGCAACTTGCATTTACCACAGTGTTGTTTAGAGCTAAAGCAGTTGGCTGGGTTACTACAAATGAATTAGTAGAAACACATCCCGCGGCAGTGGTAACAGTAGCAGTATATACACCGGCAGCAAGATTAGAAGCTACCTGTGTGGTTGCTCCTGAACTGTAGCTGTAAGAGTATGGCGATGCTCCACCCGTTGGTGTAGTTGTTGCTGAACCATTTGACAATCCGTTACATGAAACATTGTTCGCACTTGTTGCTAATGTTGCAGGGCTTGAAAGGCTAACCGTTGCTACATTAGAACCGGTACATGCCCCGCTGGTTCCTGTTACATTATAAGTAACGTTAGCTGTTGGAGTTACAACAATCGAATTGGCAACTGCTCCTGTGTTCCAGGTGTAAGTAGTCGCGCCGCTTGCTGTAAGTGTTGCTGAATTACCCGCACAAATAGTTTGAACAGAAGGACTTGTTACAACCGATAATGAAGATCCAAGAGTAACAGTAGATGATTTGGAAGATGAACAGCCGCTTGTAGTTCCTGTGGTTGTGTAAACTGTAGTAATTGCAGGCGAAACTACCAAAGGATTAGCCGTTGAACCGGTATTCCACGAATAAGTAGCGGCACCGTTTGCTGTTAAAGTAGCGCTTCCGCCAGGACAAATTGTATAAGAGTTAACATTTACAGTAGGTGTTGCATTAACTGTTACTGTTGATGTTTTAACATCAGTACAAGTTCCTGAAGTTCCGGTAACTGTATAAACTGCTGTTGAAGCTGGTGACACTGCAACGGCTGCGGTTGTATTTCCTGTGTTCCAGGCATACGATGTTGCACCGTTAGCAGTAAGCGTTGCAGTGTTTCCTGAACAGATCGTAGTAGAGTTAACATTCACTGTTGGTGATGCGTTAACTGTTACTGTTGTTGTTTTTACGTTTGAGCAAACACCGTTTGTTCCTGTTACTGTGTAAACAGTAGTAGAGGCCGGAGTAACATTTATAGCTGCTGTGGCAGCACCTGTATTCCATGAATAAGTAGCGGCACCGTTAGCGGTAAGAGTTGCGGTTGCGCCTGAACAGATCGTTGAAGC
>JAOQAF010000063.1 GCA_025963735.1 Bacteroidota bacterium | reverse complement strand
AAATTATTTTTGGATGTTTTTTTCCTGCAAAAAAATCATCACCCTGCAAATGCTCATCCCTGTAAGAGTTTTGAGTGTTGATAGATTTTGCATCCATTTGAATATAAATTTTGGTTCCTGCGTTTTGCAAATTCACAAAACCGCTGTCAATAGAAACACTTCCTTTTGTATTGGTTACAATGTGCTTAATGCTAAAATCAACCGCACTGTGCGCACCGTCAACAATAAACAGTCCTTTTAATTCATCTACATTTTTTTGGTTAGCGTTAATAGCACTGTCGGCCTGAACTTTAGAATGATAAGTATATTCAACCCCATTAATGTTAATTCTATACATTTCATTGGTAATCATTTTACGGTCAATATGGCCTTCATCATCAGTTACTGCTATATACGGAGCAATAACCAGTGAAACAATACTCATTAATTTAATAAGGATGTTCATGGAAGGGCCTGATGTGTCTTTAAACGGATCTCCAACTGTATCGCCCGTAACGGATGCCTTGTGTGGTTCTGATTTTTTGTAGAACATTTCACCATTAATAAGAACACCTTTCTCAAATGATTTTTTAGCGTTGTCCCACGCGCCACCGGCGTTGCTTTGAAAAATACCCATCAACACACCCGATACAGTAACTCCGGCTAGTAAGCCTCCTAAAACTTCAGGACCAAAAATAAACCCAACCAACACCGGAGTAATCAAAGCAATTGCACCCGGCATCATCATTTCACGGATAGAAGCCTTTGTAGAGATAGCAACACATTTTTCGTATTCAGGCTTTGCTTTATATTCCATGATACCCGGAATTTCGCGGAACTGGCGACGCACTTCCTGAACCATGTCCATTGCCGCTTTACCAACAGCCTGGATACATAAAGCCGAGAAAATGAAAGGAATCATTCCACCCACAAATAAACCTGCCAATACAGGGGCTTTATAAATGTCAATAGCTGAAATACCTGCAATACCTACAAATGCTGCAAAAAGGGCTAAAGAAGTAAGAGCCGCGGAAGCAATGGCAAAACCTTTTCCGGTAGCTGCGGTTGTATTACCTACAGCATCCAAATTGTCGGTGCGCTCACGAACTTCAGGAGGCAATTGGCTCATTTCGGCAATACCACCGGCGTTATCTGCAATAGGTCCGAAGGCATCAATAGCTAATTGCATGGCCGTTGTTGCCATCATACCGGCAGCGGCAATAGCCACACCGTATAAACCGGCAAAATAATAAGAAGCCATAATACCTGAAGCCAGGGTTAAAATGGGAATAACGGTAGATTTCATACCAACAGATAAACCGCCGATAATATTGGTGGCGTGACCTGTTGAGGATTGCTGGATAATAGACAATACGGGTTTTTTACCCATTGCGGTATAATATTCAGTAACTATGCTCATAATAGCGCCAACTACAGTACCAACAACAATTGCTAAAAATACATTCAGTTTTGAGAATTCATAACCGCGTAAGTTTAAAGTGTCAGGCAGCATCCAGTTAACGACAAAATAAGAAGCGATAACAGTAAGTATCATAGAAGACCAGTTTCCTAAATTCAACGCGTTTTGCACGCTCGACTTATCATCTTTAATTGTTACGAACCATGTTCCTACAATTGAAAAAAGAATACCTAAACCGCAAATTACCATTGGTAATAAAATTGGGGACATGCCGCCAAAGTTATCCTTCACCGTAATTTCCTGTCCTAATACCATCGTGGCTAAAATAGTTGCAACATACGAACCGAAAAGATCGGCACCCATTCCGGCCACGTCACCTACGTTATCCCCAACATTATCGGCTATGGTAGCAGGGTTGCGAACATCATCTTCAGGAATTCCCGCTTCAACTTTTCCAACTAAATCTGCTCCCACATCGGCAGCCTTCGTATATATGCCTCCACCTACACGGGCGAATAAGGCAATGGATTCTGCTCCTAATGAAAATCCGGTTAACACTTCAATGGCAGTTTTTACCTGGCCTTCGCCAAGGTTATTAAACAACCCAAGAAATACAATAAATAATCCTCCCAAACCAAGAATTGCTAAACCTGCTACCCCCAGACCCATTACTGTGCCGCCGGTAAACGATACTTTTAAAGCTTGTTTTAAACTTGTTCGTGCTGCCTGAGTGGTTCGAACGTTAGCCTTTGTAGCTACTTTCATTCCAATATATCCTGCAGGAGCAGAAAACACGGCGCCTATTATAAAGGCAATTGAAATGATCCAGCTTGAATGAATTTCTTTTCCGTGTACTTCATGAATGGTACCGGAATAGGCAAGCAATGCTGCGGCAAAAACCACAAAAATGCTTAACACTTTCCATTCCGCTTTTAAAAAAGCCATGGCCCCATCGGCAATATAGCCGGCAAGTTCCTGCATGTTTTTATCTCCGGCATCCTGCTTGGAAACCCAGGCGGATTTAATGGCCATTACTATTAAACCAAAAATGCCTAAAAGAGGCACTAAATAAATTACACTTTCGTTCATAACATTCACTTTTATAGGGGTGCAAAAATAGGAATATTATTGTAATTAGAAAATTCGTTAAAAATTTGATTTTTAATAGTTTAATGCAACTCCTTTTTTTGTAGTTGTTGATTGAATATTAATTGCGGTTAAGTTCGTACAAAAAATAAATTACATAAAACAAAACTTAACCGCTAAAGCATTAATGCAAATTAATAATACATTTGCTTTTTACTTATGGAACATTATGATCTTGTTGTTATTGGAGGCGGCCCAAGTGGATATGCAGGTGCAATGCGCGCCCTTGACTTCGGGAAAAAAGTACTTCTTGTTGAAAAAAAACGCATTGGAGGCGCGGGTGTTTACGACGGTGTTCTAACTTCAAAAACGCTGTGGGAGCAAGCGTTGAAAGCGGCATCCATACGGGAGATGATTCCGGATTACGAAGCTAAATTTGAAGATGTTTCAAAGATTGTAAATGAAGCTGTGTTTGAACGCAAGACTCAAATGACGGTGCATTTACAGTTACTTCAAAAAATGCCCAAACAGTTATTTTTTTATGAAAAAGGTAAAGCCACCATTATTGGTAAACATCATGTTGAAATAAAAAAAGAAGATGGTATTATCCGCGAGGTTAGCTGCACCAATATACTGATAGCTACCGGCAGCCGGCCAAGGGTGCCGGCTAACATTAAAATTGATGAACAGATAATTGTAACCAGCGATGGAATAAAAAATTTTGATAACTGGCCCGAAAGCATGGTAGTGCTGGGTGCCGGTGTTATCGGTTGCGAATTTGCTACTATTTTTTCGGCGTTTGGAAAAACTAAAGTTTATTTAATTGATAAGGCCGACCGGATCCTCCCGTTTGAAGACGCTGATGTGGCTGAGGTAGTTAAAACCAATCTTGAAATTCACGGAGCTAAAGTGCATCACGGATCTTCTTTAAAAAGAATGGAAATAAAAAATGGAAAGGTTGAATATGAACTGCAATATAAAAGCGGACAGACGGAAGTAATAACGGTAGACAAAGCACTCGTTTCTATAGGTCGCGTTGCCAACGTAGAAAACATAGGGCTTGAAAACGTAGGTGTAAAATTAAATGAACGTGGATGTATCTGGGATGATGATACTCAAACCAACATCAGTAATATTTATGTTGCGGGTGATGCCACCACGGAAGTGGCCCTTGTTAATGTGGGAGAAAGAGAGGCCCGGCACGCGGTAGTAAGAATGTTTGGACCTATAGTAAAACCATTGTCGTATAAAAATATAAGCACCATCATGTTTCTAAATCCTGAAGTGGCGGCGGTTGGTATGAGTGAGCAGGAACTTGTTGAGCAGGGCATTCCGCATAAAGTAGTAAAGCTGGATTATACAACTAATGCCCGCGCCATTGCTATGCGCAAAACCCAGGGTTTCTTTAAAATTATTGTTACAAATGACAGTGGCATGCGCATCTTGGGCATGCGTGTTGTAGGCGAACACGCCAGCAGCGCCATACAGGGGGTTGCATATCTTATTTATACCAATCAGGGCATTAAAGAGCTGGCAGACATGATGCATCCGCATCCCAGCATTATTGAAGGCGTACAGGAATGCTTACGCATGCTTCTGAACAAATCTATTTACAAGCCTTATGTGTTTAAAGATCGTTTAAAGTGTTACGTGTGCGAAAACGGGGTGTGTACGCCAATTGAAAATCTGGTTTAGGTTGCAAACGAAACTGTAAATGTTGTTCCTTTTTTAGTAGTAAGGTTTATTGTTCCGTCAAGTTGTTCAACCAACGAATGCACCAGTTGCAGGCCGAGGGTTTCGGGGTTGGCGAGATTTATTTTTCCGGGAATGCCTACGCCGTTATCATACACTTTCATTTTATAATTGTTTGGTTTCGTTTCTAAAAACTCTACAGCAATTACCCCTTTTTTGTTTGAAGAGAAGGCGTGCTTAAACGCGTTGGATAAAAGTTCGTTTATTATAATTCCGCACGGAATGGCTTTGTTAATGTCTATGCTTTCTTTTTCTATCTTGAGCTTAAGATCAACTCTTATCGCTCCTTTCACGTTATATGTTTGTGAGATATAATTTATTAATTCACCCAGATAATCACGAATCTGTATTGTTGAGAGATTTTTTGACCGATACAATAGTTCATGTATAATGGCCATGGATTTAATGCGGCCGATGCTTTCAATGTATTTTTCCTTAGCGCTGGCACTTTCTATTTTATCCGCCTGTAGATTCAGTAAACTCGAAACAATCTGTAAATTATTTTTAACGCGGTGATGAATCTCTTTTAATAATACTTCCTTTTCAAGTAATGCCGAATTTACTTTTTCTTCCATTTTTTTTCTTTGCA
>JAOQAF010000059.1 GCA_025963735.1 Bacteroidota bacterium | reverse complement strand
TCATTTACAAGAAATTCAGCATTTTTTGCCGGATACAATTTTTTAGCCATTTCAATGCTTTCAGAACTTATATCAACTCCTGTAAATTTGCCTTCAGGAATACTTTTGATAATCAATCCGCTAACAGTTCCAATACCACAGCCAATTTCCAATACTTTTGAATCGGATTTTAGTCCAACACTTTTAAGGTTTTTTAATATGGTGCGATGGCGAATATTAACTCCTATTTTTTTTTGCTTCTCTTTATAGGAGTTGTAAAAATTCTCAACCTGTTCTTTAGAAGCATTATCGTTCGTGTTACTCATTTGTCAATAGGTGTGTCTTAATAAATATTGGCTATCATATGTTAAACAAAAGCCTTTAATTAGCAAATTTATATAAATAATACGAGTAAATGATCAGCAAATCATTCTTAAAATCTTCATTGATCTTTACTATTGGCGGCGCACTACCTATGGTGGCCAGCATAATATTGTTACCATTTTATACCAACTTTTTAAGGGCCGAACAATACACTCAGGTTTCGTTTTACATAGGAATTTCCCTTTTGTTCCAGATCCTTTTTTCTTATTCCATAGAATCGTATTTTGGAATAGAATACACGCGTTTACACCAGGAACCTTTAAAACAGAAAAATTTTATAGGTACTGTTTCAGTTTTGTTATTGCTTATTGGAGCCTGCATGCTCATATTAGCATCGGTTAGCGGTTCTTTTCTTTTCTCGAAAATCTACCGCGCCGAATATGATATGCATTTCTGGCCTTATGGGTTTTACGCTGTTTTAACGGCGTTTTTTAATTCTTAGTTCAAAGCTGCTACCGTTAGTCTCATCTATTTAAAGCAAACGCGATTATTTTTAAGCACCAATATTATTAATTTTTTAGTAACTATATTTATTTCGGTTGGTGGTTTATATCTATACCCCGAAACCATCATTGGCCCCATGTATGGCCGTTTAATCTCGGGAATTATAATTTTTTTACTGGCTCATTTTATTTTTCGCTCCAATGGTAATTTTGTTTTGGATAAATCGTTTTTAAGAGAAATAAACAGATTTTGCGGTCCTTACATTATTTTCGCTCTCTGCGCGTGGGTACTTGGTCAGTTTGACAGATACATTCTCCAGGAATTTATACCTACCGATGATTTAAATGCATATGACCTGATACTTAAATGTTTTTTCGGAATAGAGTTTCTTCAGAATAGTTTATCTGCTGTTATTTTTCCTAAGCTTTATGAGATCTGGACAAAAAATAAAAATAATTCAACCACCAAAGAAACTAATCGTTATTTTAATGTGTTCACCGCAATTAATATTATTCAGCTTATTCTCTTTTGCATTTTTATTCCTATCATTTATAAGCTCATTATCCACAAACAGGGTTTTTACAAGACCGAAGCATATATAGGTATTTTATCGGCGGGATATGCCTTACGAAGCATTTTAAACTTCTATCTTTCCACAATTCTCTTTTCTAAAAAAATTAAAGTGCTTCTGCAGATCTTTGGATTCAGTGCCTTATTTCAAATTGCAATAATATGGTTAGCGGTAAAACATTTTGGTTTAATGGGGGCAATTTATGCCGGCTTAACTACAAAAATTCTTCAAACCATTTTTTCAGTCATTTTTACAAAGGGTATTTTCACTTATCAATACAATTATTTTAAAATAATAGTTATTCCCTTTTTATTTATAGCCGTTAATATTATTCAGTTCTATTTTGTGCCGGCTTATAACTGCTCATTTTACATTATTCAGCTGTTAGGGTTTGCTCTCATATTCTACTTTATCTTTAAAAAAGAAATAGCGGCAGTATACACTCAGTTTTTTGGGAAGAAGGTGTAGCTAACTTGCGAAGTACAATTAAATAGAAATCCGAAGGCCACTTGAAAAGGCCTCTCTTTTTATCATAAGAATGCAGCTTTAAATTTACGCATCAGGTAACATCACCGCATAAAAAAACCGGACCTATTATGATCCGGTTCTTTTAAAATATTATCCTTTATTTTTTAAAATCAATTGCGTATGTAATTCCTTTTATGGTTACAAAACCGGCGTTATCACATGCCGGGGCGGCCTCTCCGCTTCCGAAATCAATAAGTCTAGGCTCGGTTGTACCTGCACCGTTAGAGGTAAAGGAAGCAACACCGCTTATAAAAGGATGCCACTCCGAAGTGGTGGTAACTACAGTTGGCGTGGAAGTAACCGCTAAAACTTTCTCAGGAGCACATTTAAAATCACGTACAAGGGCGGTTTCAGGTTTTGCATTATCAATAAACATATTATAGCTTACAATACGCGATGTAACTCCGGTTACAGAACCTGTATATGCCACTAAAGCACCTGCAGTAGCTGTTCCTGCTGCATTATACAGTGCCCAGTTAATTGGAAACTGCTTGTTCGCTTTTAAAATATTTACATCTTCAGTGTTGGTTAAGGTTTTAACTAATTTACCTTTCCAGATCATACTTTTTGAAGAGTCTGATACAAAAATATCTTGTCTAACAGAAAAATAACCATCTAATGTCCAGCTAAGATCCGTTGTAGCACGGTCGTACCCGAAAGGGGCGTTGTTGGTGATAACAAAAGGAACCGCATCATCCAGTGTCCACCCCTCAACCCAATAATTATTTAAAGTTACTTTCGCTACAAAACCAGCGTCCCTGTAATATTTAGCATTGTATAATGCAACGTTAGAAGCAGAATAATCAAGCACTATGGTGCCATCGCGTCTCTTTCCATCGCTGCAGGTTACACTGCCGCTATAAGTAACGCTTAATTTTTTATTTAGAGTGTCAGGCGTTATGGTAATTGCACCAGCAGATCCGGGAGCTTTATTGAAGAAACTATTATTGTATTCCCGCTCTCCAAGATATCCGGCAATTATGTCAATTTCAGTAACCAAAGAATTAGCAAATGCCGCATCTTTAGAACTCTGAAATTCCATATCCTGCTCAGGAGCAACGTTCGCTTTTTTATTACAGCCAATTAAAAATAAGGCTGTCATAGCTATAACCGAACAACCCAATGTAATTTTTTTCATTTTCATAAATGGTTATTGAAATAATTTTCTGCAATTTAGCAAAAAGATTATGATGTGCAAAATTTGTTAAATTATGATTGTTTTCCCAACTTGTAAGATAAATCTCGGGCTTAATGTGCTTGGTAAAAGGGAGGATAGCTTTCATAATATTGAGACCGTGTTTTATCCGGTAAACTGGTGCGATGCTTTGGAAATTATTGAAGCAGATAATCACTCTCCTTTCACCTTGACTACCAGCGGTTTAAAAATTGATGGCTTACAGGAAAGCAATCTTCTGTATAAAACCTGGGAACTTATATCACACTTAAAACCTCTGCCACCACTGAAAGTACATTTACATAAAAATATTCCTATGGGCGCCGGGATTGGCGGTGGTAGCTCAGACGCCGCATTTATGACCAATCTCTTTGACAAACAATTTAATTTAATGTTGTCCGACGATCAAAAACATGAGGTTACATCCGCACTGGGCAGCGATTGCGCTTTTTTCCTGAATAATAAACCTTTATTTGCTCAGGGCCGGGGTAATGAATTTTCGCCGGTTAATTTAGATTTATCATCCTATTATATTTTGCTGGTTTATCCCAACATACACAGTGTTACAAGAGATGCCTTTGAAGGATTACGAGTGAAAAAAACACACGGCGATCTAAAAAACTGTATCGAAAATACATCAATTAACAAATGGAAAGATTTTCTGTTTAATGATTTTGAAGAGCCAATATTTAAAAAATATCCTGTTATAGGTGAATTAAAAAATTACATGTATGATTCCGGAGCCCTTTATGCATCTTTGAGTGGCAGCGGAAGTACCGTGTACGGAATTTTTGAAAACAAGCCGGTAATGAACATCGATCGCACTTATAAATCTTACCTGCAAATTCCTCAAACAACTCATCTTCCTCCCTTTAAAAAATAAAATTTTATGTTATTAATATTGAAATTCGGTGGCACAAGCGTAGGTACAGCGGCAAGAATAAAAGACCTTGTGAAACTAACTGTAAATGCCACACCCAAAATTGTTGTGCTGAGCGCTATGAGCGGCACTACAAATGCCCTGGTTGAAATCAGCTCGGCCTTATATGCCAAGAATGTTGAAAAAGCGAATTTACTTATCGATGCCTTGAAGCAAAAATATTATTCAGAAGTAAAAGAATTGTATGGCACTCCCCAAAGCATTGAAAAAGGAATGCATTTAATTAATAATCATTTTAATTACCTGAAGTCTTTTACCCTGGATATGTTTACCTCCAATGAAGAAAAAGCTGTGCTTGCCCAGGGTGAATTATTAAGTACAGCCATGTTTCATTATTATCTTGAAGAGTGCGGCATACCTTCCGTACTTCTGCCTGCTCTTAATTTTATGCGCATTGAAGCCAATGAAGAGCCCGACATGCATTATATAGAGAAAAACTGTTTACTTGAATTACAGAAACATCCGGGACAAAACCTTTTTATCACGCAAGGTTATATCTGCAGGAATGCTTTTGGTGAAATTGACAATTTGAAACGCGGGGGAAGTGACTATACGGCATCGCTCATCGGAGCAGCGATTAAAAGTCCGGAAGTGCAGATCTGGACGGATATTGACGGCATGCATAATAACGATCCGCGCATTGTTACCAAAACACACCCCATACATCAATTAAGTTTCGACGAGGCTGCCGAGCTCGCCTATTTTGGCGCAAAGATCCTTCACCCTACCTGTATTTTACCGGCTCAAAAACGTAACGTTCCGGTAAGGCTTAAAAACACCATGCAGCCTGAAGCGGAAGGAACACTTATTGCCAACCTTAACACTAAAGAAGGAATTAAAGCCGTTGCCGCCAAAGACGGTATTACAGCACTTAATATAAAAAGCGAACGCATGCTTTTAGCCCATGGTTTTTTAAGAGCTGTATTTGAAGTATTCGAACGACATAAAACTTCAATAGATATGATTACCACCAGTGAAGTGGCGGTATCACTCACCATTGATAATTCTTCTCATCTTTCTGAAATTATAAAAGAGCTAAAAGAAATTGCGGTTGTAGAGGTAGAAGAAAATCAAACCATCATTTGTATTGTGGGCCAGCTTCCAAAAAATAAAGCGGGTTATGGCTACCAGGTATTGGCAGCACTAAAAGACATTCCTTTGCGAATGGTGTCTTACGGAGGGAGCGCCAATAACATTTCCGTTCTGGTGCACAGCAATCTTAAGAAAGAAGCGTTGATGGCTTTAAACAAAGGTTTGTTTAATTATAATTGATCACTAAAGTTAAATGTATGTTTGCAAATCATCATCTTGAATTATTTAAAAATACCGAAACACCTTTTTATTTTTATGATCTTTCGGTATTAAACTCAACACTAGCTGCCATTAAGAAAGCGGCTCCTGCCGAATATCATATTCATTATGCCTTAAAAGCCAATGCCCACCCTGCCCTACTTAAAATAATCAGGGAAGCCGGACTCGGCGCTGATTGCGTAAGCGGAAATGAAGTAAAAAGAGCGGTTGAAACCGGTTATCCAAATAACAAAATTGTTTTTGCAGGTGTAGGCAAAAGCGATAAAGAAATTAATTACGCGCTTGATCATTCCATTTTTTGTTTTAATGTTGAAAGCATTCATGAACTACAGGTAATGAACCAGCTGGCCGGTAATAAAAACACAAAGGCCAATGTTGCTTTGCGCATTAATCCGAATGTTGATGCTTATACGCACAAGTATATTACAACCGGACTGGAAGAAAATAAATTCGGTATAAACCCTTATGAATTTGACGCCGTTATTGAAGAGTTAAAAAAATTACCGAATCTTAATTTTATTGGTTTACACTTTCACATTGGTTCGCAGATAAACGATCTCACGGCTTTTAAAAATTTGTGCGCGCGTGTAAATGAAATCAATCAATGGTTTATTAATAAAGGATATTTGTTGCCGCATATTAATGTTGGCGGCGGACTCGGCATTAATTACAAAGAGCCCGATGTTCATGCGGTTGTAGATTTCGAAAGCTATTTTAATGTGTTTAAACAATTTCTTTCACTTCAACCAAAGCAGGAAGTGCATTTTGAATTAGGCCGGGCTATTATCGGTCAATGCGGCAGCCTTATCAGCAGGGTACTGTATCTTAAACACGGCATCAATACTAATTTCGCGATTTTAGATGCGGGCATGACTGAATTGATCCGCCCGGCTTTATATCAGGCGTACCATAAAATTGAAAACATAAGCGCTTCCAATAAAAAAACAGTTAAGTATGATGTAGTTGGTCCTATTTGCGAAAGCAGCGATTGTTTTGGTAAATCAGTTGAACTGCCGGAAACAAATCGGGGAGATCTGATAGCTATCAGAAGCGCGGGAGCTTATGGCGAAGTTATGAGCAGCCGGTACAATCTACGGGATCAATTAAATTCCGTTATTTTATAAACCGCTAATTGCCACGTAAGCTCGATTACCTTTAATAATCATTTAAGGAAAATATTTAAGCAAATTTCTTTTCAAATTCCTGCATTACTTCCACGAGCGCATGAACGCTTTCCAAAGGTAAGGCATTGTACAGAGACGCACGGTACCCACCAACATCTCTGTGTCCGGTTAAACCGCTTAACCCCGCCTCTTTCCATAATTTATCAAAATCTGCTTCAAGCTCGGGTTTGTTCAATAAAAAACAAACATTCATGTTACTTCGGTCAGCTTTTTCAACTGTACCGTGAAACAGGCTGTTGCGGTCGATCTCATTATAAATGGCATCGGCTTTTTGCTGATTTAATTTTTCTATCCAGGCAATTCCACCATTTTTCTTAAGCCACTGCATGGTAAGCAGAGTTACATAAATTGGGAATACCGGCGGTGTATTATACATACTCTCCCCCTTAATATGAACCTGATAATCGAGCATCGATAACATTTTACGTCCTGTTTTACCAAGCACATCCTTTTTAACCATAACCATGGTACTTCCTGCAGGACCCATGTTCTTTTGCGCGCCGGCGTATATCAGTGAAAAATCCTTAGCGTTTACTTTACGGCTGAAAATATCAGAACTCATATCGCACACCAACGGAATATCGCATTTAGGAAAATCTTTTATCTGTGTTCCGTATATTGTATTATTGCTTGTAATGTGCAAATAATCGGCATCTGAAGGAATCTTATACCCCTTTGGGATGTAGCTGAATTTTTTATCCTCGCTGGATGCAATTACTTTGGTGTTTCCTATCATCTGAGCTTCCTTAATGGCTTTACTGGCCCATACTCCGGTGTTTACATACGCGGCTGTTCCTTTTTCGCTTAACAAATTATAAGGAACCATTGCAAACTGAAGGCTGGCGCCACCGCCCAGATAAAGCACCTCATACTCATTGCCTACTTCAAATAAATCTTTTACTGTTTGGCGGGCTTCATCCATTACACGAATGTAATTTTTACTTCTGTGGGAAATTTCAAGAAGTGATAAATTTAATCCGTCAAAATTAAGGCAGGCTTCGGAAGCTTGCTGTAATACCTCTAAAGGAAGAATGCCCGGACCGGCGCTGAAATTATGTATTTTTGAAACAGTAGTAGTTGCCATGGTTTACGAATTTGATTATAAAATTAATAAAATTGTTGCCTTCTTTTTCAATCCTTTAATAATTTAATTTCATTATTAGACAGTATTATAATTAACAAGCCTTTTCGGCCCATCTGAATGTTAATTGCGCCATTAAGTATTTTTTCCCCCTTAGAATTAATAATTTCCATTTTATCCTCCCCTACACTATAATAATGACGGCTCAACTTTTCAATCGGTTCTGTTGAACTGTAAATTTCCTTACCCTGCAAATTAATCAGGGCGTTCTTGCCATGCGATTCCACAACAGCCACACTATCCACAAAATCTTTTGCCATCTGATATTTAAAAGGGATAACAACCTGAAATTTTTTATCAATAAAGCCATATTTATTTTTACGTTTTACCCTGCTTAACCCGTTTCCTGCGAAATGAATTTCATCATAGGCTCCAAATTCTATAAGTTGTTTCCCGTTAAAATCAGCAATACTCTGCTCATTATTTTTTAAAAACTTCAAAAGAATTCCGTTGGTGTAAAACTCCGCCGGTTTTTCTTTTAAATAGTCATAAGTCATGGTAGAAAGGAAACAGCCGCCCCCGTTAAAAAAACCATACTGTGCGTTTCTAACCACAATAAAAACATTTTTGGATGATTTAACCACCGCGTCCATTAAGGGTTCAAGTATTATTCTTCCATCTGAATTAATTAAGCCGAATAAACTATTTTGTTTTATTACTGCAATGTTTTTTTCGTTAAAGTTTGAAATCCAGTCAAACTCCGCTTTATGCACGTAACCTGATTTTGAAACAAATCCATATTTACCTTCCTCGATATAATAGGCGTATTCATTCTTAAAATCACCCAGCTTCTGAAAACGCGGTTCAATTATGGTTTGACCTAAATTATTAATGGCACCATATTTACCATTAATTTTAATAACGTAAACCATGTTCGACAATTCATTAACTTCTTCGTAATTGCCTGAAATAATTTGTCCCTGCCTGTTAATAAAATCCCATTTGTTCTCCTGTTTCACGACTGCTATTCCATTTTTAAAAGGATACGCTTCTGAATAATAATGATTAAAAGGATTGATATTTTCTTTATTGATGTAAAAAACTGTATCGTTCTTATTAACTACCGATAAGCCTTCAGAAAAGTCGCTTACGCTGTCATATTGCGGTGCAATTTTAATATTGGCTGTGGAGTCAATAAAACCAAAAAGTTCATCTTTCTCATAAGGCCATAACTCTATTTTATTTAATTCAAGATCTTTTTTAATTGATTTTTTAAAAGGAAAAGAAGGGTGGTCGGTTAGAAATTTTTCTAGCTCTTCATTTGAAAACGATTTTACTGATAATGAAAATAATAATTTCCAGGCCTCGTTAAGCTGCGGCGAATCAGGATAAGAGTGAACAAAAGTTTTTAAACCGTTAATGTCGGAATGGAGTTTGTATAATTTATAAAGATTTTCATATGCCGTATAAAGCATTATATTTTCCTTGTTTTTAGAAATGAAATTAATGAACTCCGGCGCCGTTCCGTTCTTAGTGTTCTCCGCATAAATCTGCCGCTGCCTCAGAATTACGGCCTCCGCGTAAAAAAAACTTTGTGGATGTGATTGAATAAATTCCAGCGTTGAATCACTTCTGTTTTTAAGGATGATCTCATTATAATCGAGTTCATCCCGCAAATAAACGGCTTGCTCTTTCATTAAATTATTTGCAAGATAGTTTTGGATCAAAAATGCATTAAACGCTTTAACCGAACCTGACTTTTTGATTTTATGCCATTGTTTATCAGCAATTGTATCACAAAGTCTTAGTATTAACAGGCTGTCTATTTTAAAACCGTTAAATTCAAGAGCCATCGTTTTTTTCAAAAAAGAACAATAACTTATTGATGCGTATCTGGCAGCGCTGTCGAGGTTATAAAAGGGATTATCCGACCGGCTGAAGATAGTTGCCAAACCATAAGCTGCATAAGGATCATAACTCTTTTTACAGATTTTATAAAACTGTTTTTTTGCCAAAAAATAATCATAAATACTTAAGGCCTTATATGCTTTTTTAAGAGTAGAGCCGGAGGATGTTACGGGAAGTAAAATACCAACCAATAAAATGGCCCGAAAAAATATGTGAATGCGTTTTACCAGAAAATACTAAAACACGAAGTTCAAAAATTTAATAACTAATAAAAAGAAATAAAACTTAAATGGATGTATATTTGCAAACAAATCATGTTTACTCCCGGAAGAATTCTTTTTGTCGTTTTTTTTTTACTGATCTTTATTGCCGGATTGGTCTGGTCCTATAAAAAAGACAGTGTTACCACACAAACACATTTTAAAAAACCCTGGCTGGTTTTATTGGGAATACTGCTGTTTATAACAATTCTTTTTTTAATTGTTAAAATGCGAAAGTTTCTATGATTTGTCGGATTTTTTTCTAATTTTGTATATTAAATCTCATTAAATTTATTACCCTATGAAAAATCTTTTAACGTTGGCAGTTCTTGTTACTTTTGGTGGAAAGGTAAACTCAGCTACCCTTGTTGTTGAAGGAAAATATCAGAACAAAAATGTTTTTGTACAAAATGCATTTAATAATAACGGGGTAGGTTTTTGCGCTCAGGAAATTAAAGTTAATGGTAAAATTACTACCGATGAAACCAATTCCAGCGCTTTTGAAATTGATCTTGCATCTTTACAGTTAAAATACGGCGAAACAGTTACTATTGAAATAGTTCATAAAGACGGTTGTACGCCAAAGGTTTTAAACATGGAAGACCTTAAGCCAAAGCCAACTTTTGAAGTTCTTACCATGAATGTTTCCCCTACAGGATTATTAACATGGACTGCCAAAAACGAAACTGGCGCTTTACCTTACATTATCGAACAGTTTAAATGGAACAAATGGATTCCAATTGGTGAGGTTAATGGTGTTGGTTCACCTGATAACCACGCGTATTCTTTTCAGGTTGCATTACATAGCGGCGAGAACAAATACAGGGTTAAACAAAAAGGTTTAAACTCTTTTGCTAAATACTCTCAGGATATCAGTGTTAAATCTTCTATTAATAAGCCCTCATTTGCCATCGCAAAAGGTAATGCAGGAATTGATTTTAACGCTGAAACCGGTTATGAAGTATACGACGCTTACGGTGTTGTTGTTAAAAAAGGATTCGGCAAACAAATTAAAACTGATAATCTTCCTAAAGGTCAATATTATTTATGTTACGATAACAGCATGACCGAATTTAAAAAGTAGTTTGAAGCAACGCTTTAAACTCACTTAAAATCATTGCTGTAGCACCCCACACTTTTAAGCCCTCTATTTCAAAATAGGGGGCTTTTATTTTTACTCCGTTCTGAAGTTCAATATCACCCTTCTTAATTATTTTTTCATTCAACAAGTCTCGAAGATATAATTTTGCGATGTGCTTTACTTCCCGTTCATGAGGTGTAAAGGCTACGTGTTGCGCATTGTAAACAGCCACTACCGGCTGAACCATAAAATTACTTACCGGTATGTACAACGTACTTAAACAACCTATAAGTTCAATGTGTTGCTCAATACCTATTTCCTCCCTGCATTCCCTGTATGCTGTGGCAATTAAATCCTTATCCGTTTCGTCAAATTTACCTCCCGGAAGGCTTACCTGGCCTGAATGCGCGCCCTCATAGGCAAACCTTTCAGTTAAAGGAATAAACAAATCTTCATTTTTATCTCTGCAAATCAAAATCATCACCGCGCTCTTACGAAAGTTCGTTTCGTTATTGTCTTCCCTTAGCTTTCTTCTGCCCATAGGAGCCATAAGGAATTGGGCTTCCTCACCCGGCAAAGGTTCTTTTAACTTTTGTATGAGGTTATTTATGAATTGCTTCATTACAATAAAGACTTTTACCGCTTAAATTAATTAAATTTACAAAATAAATTATGAGCGAGTTTAAATTAAACACAATTGAAGAAGCCCTTGAGGACATTAAGAACGGCAAAGTTATTATTGTAGTGGATGATGAAGACCGTGAAAACGAGGGTGACTTTGTTACTGCTGCACGAAATGCGACTCCTGAGGTTATTAATTTTATGGCAACACATGGCCGTGGTTTAATATGCGCTCCCTTAACGGAAGAGCGTGCGCACGAACTGAAGCTGGATATGATGGTGCCTTCCAATACATCTCTTCACGAAACGCCGTTTACTGTTTCTGTTGATTTATTACATCACGGATGCACAACGGGCATATCCGCTTCCGATCGTTCAAAAACAGTAAAAGCCCTGGTTGATCCTAATATTAAACCTTCCGATTTCGGGAGACCAGGTCATATATTTCCTTTAAAATCAAAGCCCGGTGGCGTGTTACGCAGAACCGGACATACCGAAGCCACTGTGGATATATCTGTATTAGCAGGATTCGAACCCTGTGGCGTGCTTGTTGAAATTTTGAATGAAGATGGTACCATGGCCCGTTTGCCAGAACTGATGCAGATCTCCAAAAAATTTGATCTTAAAATTATAAGCATTGAAGATTTAATATCTTACCGTCTTGCCAAAGAAAGCATTGTTACACGTCAGGTTGAAGTTCAGATGCCAACTGAATGGGGCGACTTTAAATTAATTGATTACCGGGTAGAAACCAACGGTCAGGAACACCTTGCCCTTATTAAAGGTGAGTGGGAGAAAGATGAACCCGTGTTGGTGAGAATGCATTCTTCATGCGTTACCGGCGACATATTCGGTAGTTGTCGTTGTGATTGCGGTGCCCAACTCCATAAATCAATGGAAATGATTGAAAAGGCAGGTAAAGGGGCCATTGTTTACCTTAACCAGGAAGGCAGAGGAATTGGTTTATTAAACAAATTAAAAGCTTATAAATTGCAGGAAGAGGGCCTTGATACTGTAGAGGCTAATGTTGAACTTGGCTTTAAAGCTGATGAGCGCGATTACGGCGTTGGCGCGCAAATTTTACGTGATCTTGGAATCCGTAAAATAAAACTGATGACCAACAATCCTAAAAAACGTGCGGGCCTTATTGGGTATGGACTTGAAATAGTGGAGAATGTGAGTATTTCTATCAAGGCAAATCCACATAATGCTAAATATCTCCAAACCAAAAAAGATAAAATGGGTCATTCCTTCTGATTTATTTCTGAGGCCTTTTAACGTATACATTTTTAAAGACATATTCTCACCGGTATTACGGAAATATAATTTCTTAAATGGCTAAACCTCTCTCCCCTGTTGAGTTTGAAACCCTGGTAAAAAAAAACTTACCTTTTGTTGCAAACGCAGACCAGAACACAGCCATAGAGAAAATTACCGGGTTTATCGTTGATCCTGATGAACGCGGGGTTTTTATTCTGCGGGGATACGCCGGTACAGGAAAAACCAATCTGATTTCAGCGTTCACCAAATCGCTTCCTAACATTAAATGGCGGAGTGTGTTACTGGCTCCTACAGGACGTGCCGCTAAAGTAATTGGTAATTACGCGCAACGCGACGCGCAAACCATTCATAAAAAAATATTCCGCAAACAAATGGGCAGCGAAGGAGAAATGATCTTTTCGCTGGCAGAAAATCTTCATCGCAACACCCTTTTTATTGTTGATGAAGCTTCAATGATTAACGCAGACAGCGTTAACGATAACGGCCTTTTTAATAATATTCTTGAAAATCTTTTTGAATATGTATACAGCGGTGATAACTGCAAATTAATTTTAATTGGTGATACTGCTCAGCTTCCTCCGGTGGGGAGTAATGACAGCCCCGCTTTAGATCCCCATTATTTAAAAAACGCTTTTCATTTAAATATTAAGTTTTATGAATTACGCGAAGTGGCACGGCAGCAAAGCGAAAGCGGAATTCTGAAAAATGCAACAGCTCTAAGACAATTATTGGAACTGGAAAACTGTGGAATTCCGAAACTGATATGTACCGCTGATGTTGTAAATCTTCCGGGAGATGAGCTGGAAGACACTCTGAATTCGGTTATTTCCAAGTATGGCGGAGATAATGTTATAATCATAACACGAAGTAACAAACGCGCCAATTTATTTAATCAGAATTATCGAAACCGTATTAAGTTATACGAAGAAAACGTTTGTGCAGGGGATAAAATAATGATTGTGAAAAACAATTATTATTGGGCGGGAGAAAAGAATCAGGATATAAGTTTTATTGCCAACGGCGATATTGCAGAAATTACCAAAATAACGAACCGTGAAAATATTTATGATTTCAATTTTTTGGATTGCACAATCAAACTCAGTGATTACCCCAATTTACCCGAACAGGAAGTTAAACTGTTAATTGATTGTTTGCATTCCGATCATCCGGCGCTTACCAAAGAAGAT
>JAOQAF010000003.1 GCA_025963735.1 Bacteroidota bacterium | reverse complement strand
TTACCGCATATCCTTATCAATAGATGGGGAGCTAACATTTAATTAGATATCAATTAATAAACTAAATCGTTTCCAGGTCTTTCTGTTTAAAATTAACTATTGCATTTCAGGTGTTAAATAGTGCTTTGCTACAATTTGTAGTAAATAATTGCTATTAAATATGGTTACCTTTAAGTTCCAAATAAAAAGATGAGACGAGTAGCGGATAAATTGGTCATCGAGCAATTGCAGCATCAAATTGAGAAGTTACAGGGTAACACCGTGCATTCTACTGATCATAAAATTGTATTAGGTTTAGGCGCTATGGAAAACGCATTTCCGGCCAAAGTATTTACAAAAGGCGCAGTTCATGAACTCATAAGCAATAATGCAGAGCAGGCAACCTGTACGAGTGGTTTTATTTCAGTTATACTCGGGAAACTTATTCAAAATAGTGGTTATTGTGTATGGATAAGCCACGTGCCCCGAAGAAGTGTTTTTCCAAATGCTTTAAAAACTTTTGGCATAGATCCTGAACGTATTTTATTTGTGGATGCCGCTAAGTCAAAAGATGCTTTGTGGGCTATTGAAGAAGCGTTGAAATGCGATGCGCTGATCGCTGTTGTTGGTGAAATTACCGAACTTAGTTTTAATGACTCGAGGCGATTGCAATTGGCAGTTGAAAAAAGCCATGTTACAGGATTCATACACCGCTTTAAACCTAAAACGGAAAACGCTGTTGCCTGTGTGAGCAGATGGAAAATAAGCCCTATTGCCAGTGCTGCAACTGAGAACCCGGGTGTTGGATTTTCGAGATGGCATGTACAATTATTAAAAGTAAGAAACGGACAACCCGATGAATGGCATGTGGAGTGCTCGCCAAACGGATTGAAATATATTACTACCAAACAAACTGTTATACATGAACCAGGCGAAAGGAGTACTGCGTAATGGAAAAACGTATTGCAGCAATATGGTTTCCGCATCTGTTAACAGATAAACTGCTGCGCAAACAACCTGAGTTAAAAGAATTGCCTTTTGTTTTGGTAAACACCGAAAGAGGCAGGCGTATTGTAAAAGCTGCTAATGTTTTAGCGAAAGAAAAAGGAATTCATGAAAATATGGTTCTCGCAGACTGTAAGGCCTTGCTGCCTGAACTTTCTGTGTTTGATTTTAATGAAGAGGAACCAAAAAAACTACTCACCGCTTTAGCGGAATGGTGTATTCGCTATACCCCTTTTGTAGCCATTGATCTACCTGATACTTTATTAATGGATGCAAGCGGCTGTACGCATTTATGGGGAGGTGAAAAAGAATACCTCACTGATATACATACACGTTTTAAGGCGTTTGGTTATACGCTGCGAATTGGCATGGCTGATAATATTGGTACTGCCTGGGCTGTTTGCAAATATGGAAAAAACGGGACTATCGTTCCCACAGGTAAGGAAATGGCAGCTTTAAAAGAATTACCACCGGCAGCTTTGCGTTTAGAACCAGTTGTATTAGAGCGTTTGGATAAACTCGGATTAAAAACGATTGGCAGTTTTATTACCATGCCTGCTACAGCATTAAGAAGGCGTTTCGGACAAAGCTTATTACAACGATTAGCCCAGGCACTTGGTGGTGAAATAGAAATGATAGATCCGGTTACGCCTGTTGCTCCCTACCAGGAACGTTTACCAAGTTTAGAACCAATTCGCACAGCAGAAGGCATTGAAATAGCTATTAAAACATTGTTACAAATGCTGTGTGAACGTTTGCAAAATGAATGTAAAGGACTTCGTAAATGTGAACTGATATCTGACCGGATAGACGGGACCATTGAACGAATAAGCATAGGAACAAGTAAACCATCCAGAAACACGTTGCATTTATTTAAACTGTTTGAAAATAAAATAGCAACCATACAACCTGATCTTGGTATTGAATTATTTGTGATGGAAGCAGGTATTGTAGAAGAGTTGCAAAGCTCGCAGGATGCTTTGTGGGCTGTGAGTGGAAAGAATGAAGCTGCGATTGCAGAACTGCTTGACCGGCTCGCAGGAAAAACAGGAAGCAACTCCATACACCGTTATTTACCTGCAGAACATTACTGGCCCGAGCGTTCATTTAAAGAGGCCGGTTCGTTAACCGAAAAACCAAATACAGAATGGAGAACCGATCTGCCAAGGCCTTTACATATTTTGCCTGTGCCTGAATTGATTGAAGTTTCTGTGCCCATTCCTGATTATCCTCCCATGTTATTTAAGTATAAAGGGCAATTACATTCCGTAAAAAAAGCGGATGGACCTGAACGCATTGAACAGGAGTGGTGGCTGCAACAAGGTTTATACCGCGATTATTATTGTGTGGAAGATGAGAAGGGCGCACGTTACTGGCTTTTCAGATCGGGTGAGTATGATAATGGAGATGTGAAATGGTTTATGCATGGATTTTTTACGTAGTGGTTTAGGGATAATGACAAATGATTAAAAGAAATAATGGACTATACCGAACTTCAAATAACAACCAACTTTACATTTTTGCGCGGCGGTTCTCATCCCGAGGAATTAGTTGAACAAGCTTTGGCCTTAGGCTATACAGAAATTGCTATTACTGATTTTAACACACTTGCAGGAATTGTAAGGGCCTATAGTGCAGCCAAAGGAAAAAATATCAGAATCATTCCTGCCTGCAGATTAGAATTGTTAGACGGTCACCCGCTTTTAGCTTATCCAACAACAAAGAATGCGTATGCAAGATTATCGGGTTTGTTGTCAGAAGGAAATTTACGCGCGGAAAAAGGAAAATGCTTTTTATATAAGGCAGATGTGTATCGCTATGCAGAAGGTATTATTTTTATTTTAGTTCCGCCCGCTTCATTAAATGAAACATTTGAATTTGAAAATAATTTTATTGATGCGGTACAGGAATACAAACAGGTATTTGGTAACAATCTTTATTTAGGTGCGGTAAGATCATACCAGGCCAATGACAGTAAACGACTTTACCAATTAGCGAAACTATCAAAAGAATTTAAAGTGCCTCTTGTAGCCATGAACGATGTACATTATCATGTGCCGGCACGCAGGCAGTTGCAGGATGTGTTGACCTGTATTCGTGAAAAATGTATTATTACCAATGCCGGTTTTAAATTGTATCAGAACGCTGAACGTTATTTAAAACCTGTGGAAGAAATGAAACGTTTGTTTGCCTTATATCCCGAAGCAATTGAGAACACAAAAAAGATCGCCGCACTTTGCCAGTTTTCTTTAAGTGAATTAAAATATAATTATCCCGAAGAAATTACCAGCGAAGGCAGAACGCCACAGGAAGAATTAGTTTACCTGACATGGAAAGGTGCTAAAGAAAAATTTGGTGATACACTACCCAAACATGTACATGATCAAATTCAGTTTGAACTTGATTTTATGGCGCGTAAAAATTACGCCTCTTATTTTTTAACCGTTTACGATTTTGTACGTTTCGCGCGTGAACAAAATATTTTGTGCCAGGGCAGAGGATCAGCTGCAAACTCAACTGTGTGTTATTGTTTGGGTATCACCTCGGTTGATCCTTCAAAATTTAAATTATTATTCAGCCGCTTTATGAGTGATGCGCGCGATGAGCCACCCGATATTGATGTAGACTTTGAGCATGAACGGCGCGAAGAAGTGATGCAGTACATTTATGAAAAGTATGGCAGGCATCGTGCCGCTATTGTTGCTACTGTAACTCAGGTGCATTACAAAGGCGCTGTGAGAGATGTGGCGAAGGTTATGGGTTTGAGTGTGGATGCCGTGAATAGCCTTGCGGCTTCGAGCTGGGAATTTACAGAAGAATGGTTTAAAGGTAAAACAGCTTCCTCCTCCGGATTTATAGCCAAAGATCCGCATCTTTTAAAAGTACTGGATCTTACCAAACAATATATTGGTTTCCCGAGACAATTAGGACAGCACACAGGAGGCTTTGTGATCACGCAGGATAAATTATCAGACCTCTGCCCAATACTGAATGCGAGGATGGAGAACAGAACCAATATTGAATGGAACAAAGATGATATTGACGCTTTGGGATTTTTAAAAGTAGATGTTTTGGCTTTAGGAATGCTTACCTGCATTCGAAAAGGATTTGATCTGTGCAAAGAACATTACGGACTTGACCTTACGCTTGCCAATATACCGCAGGATGATGCAAAAGTGTATGAGATGACAAGCCGCGCGGATACCATTGGTGTTTTTCAAATAGAAAGCCGGGCCCAAATGAGCATGTTGCCACGCTTAAAACCAAAATGTTTTTATGATCTTGTTATCCAGGTGGCTATTGTGAGACCGGGACCCATTCAGGGAGATATGGTGCATCCCTATTTGAGAAGGCGCGACGGGTTAGAGCCAATTGAATATCCATCAAAAGAAGTAGAAAGCATTTTAAGCAGGACTTTGGGAGTGCCTTTATTCCAGGAGCAAGCCATGGAAATAGCAATTGTAGCAGCCGGATTTACCCCTGCGGAAGCAGACCAGGTGCGCAGAAGTATGGCCACTTTTAAAGCTATTGGAAAAGTAAGCGCCTTCCGGAATAAATTAGTGAAGGGCATGACCGCAAGAGGTTATACTGAAGAATACGCTATGCGTGTATTTAAACAACTGGAGGGTTTTGGAAGTTATGGTTTTCCTGAAAGCCATGCGGTAAGTTTTGCATTATTGGTTTATGTTTCATCGTGGCTGAAATGTTATTACCCTGATGTATTTGCAACGGCCTTGCTTAACAGTATGCCAATGGGGTTTTATCAGCCTGCTCAAATTATTTCAGATGCGCAAAATCATGGCGTTAAAATAAAAGCTGTTGACATTAATTATTCTGATTGGGATAATCTACTGGAAGCAAAAGAAGGTAAATATCATGTATTGCGCTTAGGATTCAGGCAGGTAAAAGGCTTAAGAGAAGATGATATGAAATTATTAATGGCAGCGCGCCCCGGCTCAGGAACTGAATCCTTTAAGAGTGTAGCTGAATTAGTGGATGCAGGTATATCGTTGAATGGGTTAGAAATGTTGGCTGATGCAGATGCTTTTCGTTCTATTGGTCTTGATAGAAGAAAAGCCCTTTGGGAAATATCGGCACTCAACGATCATCCTACAGGATTGTTTGCAGGCGTACAAAATGATACAAGTTCGGAAAGTGCTATTGAATTACCCGCTATGAGTTTATCGCAGCATGTGATACAGGATTATAAAACACTTTCTTTTTCAATCAAAGCTCATCCTGTGAGTTTTATAAGGGAGCAGCTTTCAAAATTACATGTGGTAGCTAACAATGATCTGATCAACCGTAACGACGGTTCTTCTATAAAAGTGGCAGGTTTAGTGTTGGTAAGACAAAGGCCGGGAACAGCAAAAGGTATTTGCTTTATAACAATTGAAGATGAAACCGGAACATCTAACCTTGTTGTGTTTGAAAACCTTTTTAATAAATACAGGAAAGAAATTTTACACGCACGTTTATTAATGGTAGAAGGTACACTCCAAAAAGAAGGCGACGTGATACACGTAATCGTGAAACGCTGTTACGACCTCTCTGCTTTATTGATTCCTTTAGATCTGCCAAAACAAACTGATTACCTCGCCAAACCCTTCTTTGATGAAAATGCACCAACCAAAAAAGAAAGGGAACGCGCAATACGTGAAGATGTTTTTTATAAAGGGAGAAATTTTCAGTGATGAATTATTAACGTATTATAAAGCGAGTATTATTATACTTTGACAAGTAGTTACTCTAAACAATCTTGTCACCCTAAAAAACTTTAATTACCCCTTTCCAACGAATAAAGGAAGCCTCAGTTTAAATACTGGGGCTTTTTTATTTCAAAAATTGGAAAATAAAAATCTGCGAATTTCGCACTATTCTTAATAAAATATTTTTTTAAACTACCTATGTTAAAGATGGAATTGTAAAATAAAAACTTGTCCCCTCACCTACAACAGACTCCAGCCAAATTTTTCCTTTATGTAAAAGAACTATTTTTTTACAATTTGCAAGTCCAATCCCGCTGCCTTCATACTCTTCGTTTCCATGTAATCGTTGAAAAATATCAAATATTTTTTCGAAATAAGATTCTTTTATTCCAATTCCGTTGTCTTTAACTATAAATGTCCAGTTACTCTCTGTTTTTTCAGATGAAATATTAATTAATGGTTGCGATCCTTTTTTCTGAAAACGAATGCTATTACTTATTAAATTTTGAAAAAGCTGGCGCATTTCAGCTTCGTAAATATTTAAAGTTGGCATTTCTGCCACTTCAATTTTTGTATTTGTTTCTTTGATAAGAGTATCAAGGTCATGTCTCACATCATCAATTACTTTTGTGCAACTCACATTGCTGAGTTTTTGATCATGCCCCAATAGCGAAAACGTTAAAAGGGATTTTATTAACGCACTCATTCTTTTCGTAGCATCTTTAACAGTGAATAAATATTTCTGCGCATCCGAATCAAGTTGATCTAAAAACTTTTTTTCAAGCAATCCCATATAATTAGATACAGTTCGCAGAGGCTGCTGGAGGTCATGAGAGGCAATATATGCGAATTGTTCAAGTTCTTTATTTGCTAATTGTAAACCAGAGGTTTTTTTATCCATCTCTGCGCTTTTTATCCTGTGTTCGGCGGTAACAAAAATTAATTCCTCAGCTCTCTTTCCCTTTTCTTTAATTTGAAAAGCAAGTTCAATATTGGCGATAAGTAGCTCCGCAGCACGTTTTCCTTTTTCTTTATTTTCGAAGGCAAGATCAATTTTAGCAATGAGTAATTCCGCGGCTCTTTTCCTTTTTTCTTCATTTTGAAACGCTAATTCAATATTCGCAATGATGAGTTCAGCTGCACGTTTTGCTTTTTCTTCGTTTTGAAAGGCAAGTTCTATATTAGCAAGTATTAATTCCTCGGCGCGTTTAACTTTTTCCTCACTTTGAATCACATGTTCAATGTTTGCGATTATCAACTCAGCCGCACGTTTTTCTTTCTCTTCGTTTTGAAAAGCAATTTCCTTAACCGCTAGTTTTAGTTCCTCTTCTTTTTTTAAAATTATAGCCTTTAATTCATCCTTCTCCGCTTCGTGTTGAGAACCCGTGAGATTTGATTTTTTTATAGGTTTCATGTTAATTTCGGGTCTTTTTTAACGCAATGGTGAGAGGTAACTAAAGTTAGACTTTAATTTCTGATTAATGGCTTATTTACTGTTAATTTCAACGAGTTCGTTTGCTTAAACATTCACTTTTTTGCCCAACAAATCATAATCTCAGTTTACGGATAGATTAATTTAAATTATTACGATTCTAAATTCATGAATCTGAACTTTTATGATCACTAATATCTTTTTAAAGGCGCTTTAAATATGCTTACATTTATAATTCATTAATTTAAAAAATCATGGTAAAAACAAAAATTACAGTAAATAACAATGGTTCACTTCGTATTGAAGGCGAGTTTGAAATCGTTGATAAAAATGGAAGTCCTTATAATTTAGGTGGAAGAGAAGTTGTTTCAGTTTGCCGCTGCGGCCTTTCAAAAAATAAACCTTTTTGTGATGGTTCGCATAACGGACATTTTGAACACGACGCAGTTGCTTTTGCATTACCACCTAAAAAGTAGTTTTTAAATAATTTAATTATTGCTTGTGTAAATGCGCAATTTGTCTATTCATGGTCATCGTGGAGCAAGAGGACATTATCCAGAAAACACAATAACAGGTTTTATTGAAGCGGTAAAATGTGGAGTTGATGCGCTGGAAATTGATGTTGTTGTTTCAAAGGATTTGCAGGTTGTTGTATCACACGAACCCTGGATGAATTCCATTTTCTGCACACTTCCGGATGGAGGTATGCTGGAAGAAAATCCTGTTAAATACAACCTGTATAACATGACCTATGAAGAAATTTCAAGGTTTGACTGTGGCATAAAATTAAATCCTGAGTTTCCTTTACAAAAATCCTCACCCGAAAATAAACCGCTTCTTACACATCTTATAAGAAAGGTGGAATCCTTTCTCTCAATAAATAATTTGCCTCCGGTAATTTATAATATCGAGGTAAAAAGCGCCCCAGCTGAATATGATGTATTTCAACCCCAACCCAAAAAATTTGCATGTCTTTTATTGGATCTTATAGTAAAAGCAGGGATTAGTAAACGCGTGATGTTTCAATCGTTTGATGCCAACATACTAAAGGGAATTCACGTAATGGATGAAAATATAGATACCGGACTGTTAGTTGAAAATGAAGATGGCATGGAATATAACCTCCGTCAACTGGATTTTGTTCCTACAATGTATAATCCCGAATTTATATTAGTAAATCAAAAACTTGTGGACGCACTTCATGCACGAAATATTAAAATCATACCATGGACAGTTAATGAAACCAAGGATATGAGAAGCTTGATAGACTTAGGTGTTGACGGTCTTATCACTGATTTTCCCTGCAGAGCAATTGAATTGAAAAGATCTTTATAAACTCTAATTTTATTTATACAGCTTTTGAATTTTTCATCTAAAAATAGAACAACTATAATTAATAGTTTAAATGAACTCTCATTTGATCTTCTGGTAATTGGCGGAGGTATAACCGGTGCAGGAATTGCATTAGATGCATCTGCCCGCGGCTTAAAAGTTGTTTTAATTGAGATGCAGGATTTTGCATCAGGAACATCCGGCCGTTCCACAAAACTAATTCACGGCGGCTTACGATATTTGAAGCAGGGTGAATTTAAACTCGTGGCTGAGGTTGGAAGAGAACGAAAAATTATTTATAAAAATTCGCCGCATTTAACAAGTCCCGAGCCAATGTTATTGCCATTGGTTAAAGGCGGTTCGCTGGGTAAATTTTCCGCGCGACTGGGAATGTATTTATATGAATGGCTCGCCGGCGTCGAAAAAGAAGAAAGACATCGTGTTTTAAATAAAGTGGACACCTCTACTAGCGAGCCCATGCTGGTGAAAAATACTTTATTGGGTGGTATTTTGTTTTACGAATACCGCACTGATGATGCACGCTTAACTATTGAAGTGTTAAAAGAAGCGGTCAGCCGTGGAACATGCGCAGTAAATTATATGAAAGTTACCGACTTTATATACAATGAGGGAATGATAAAAGGTGTGGAGGCTTTAGATATGCTTGATGGCAAAAAATATTCTTTAAAAGCTCAAAATGTGGTTAACGCCGCGGGGCCTTGGGTGCAGGAGTTGGACAAACTTGATAAACAATTAAAACAGATAAAATTACAAATAACAAAAGGCGTGCACCTGGTGGTAGATAATAAAAAGCTGCCGGTTAAACACGCCATGTATTTTGACACCTTTGATAAGCGAATGCTTTTTGTAATTCCACGCGAAGGCAAAACTTATATCGGAACTACTGATACGTTTTATTCGGGTAATTTAAATCAACCTCTGATTACAAAGGAAGATCGTGACTATATTTTAAAATGCGTGAATGATTATTTTCCGGAAAATATGTTAAGTGCTAAAGATATTGAATCAGGATGGGCTGGTCTTAGACCTTTAATTAACAAGCATGGTAAAAAAGCCTCTGAAATTTCAAGGAAAGATGAAATGTTTGTCTCCTCTTCGGGATTATTAACCATTGCAGGCGGTAAATTAACAGGGTATAGGAAAATGGCCCAACGTGTTGTTGACGCTTTAGCCCGTAAAATTAAGGTTGAAAAAAAAATCCTGATCAACCCTTGTTCAACAGATACGATTTCGCTGTCAGGCGGCAAACTTTATCCTTATAATAGTTTCGTAGAGTTGAAGAATGAAAAAGTTAAGGAGGGTATTAAACTCGGACTGTCGTTTAAAGAAGCAGAAATGTTAATTGCAAGATATGGTTCAAATGTTAACAGTGTATTCGGTTTTGTAGAGCTGTTAAAAGAAGAATCGCATATACTGCCTTTGCTTTTGCGTGCAGAGCTGCATTACGCGATAACTCATGAAATGTGCATGAGCCCTGCAGATTTTTTTATTCGCAGAACAGGAATGCTTTATTTTGATATAGCAACAGTTAAAAAGTGGCAGGAGATATTAGTTCAATATATGCAGCCGTTGCTTATGTGGGATGAAAATTTAACAAACAAATTTCAATCAGAACTTAAACTTGAAATTGTAAATCTCGAGCGATTGAATATGGTTTAGGTTAGCGGCGATTGCGTTGCATTCCACTCACGCACCATCCAGTAAGGATCTTCTTTAAATTTTTTCCAGTCTTCCATTAATTCAGATTCAAGCTGATCAATAGCCCTTTTTGTTTCCTCGTTAAATCTTTTATAATTTTTTGAATACTTTTTGTTCTTAATGTATTTTTCAATGTATTCAAGTAAACTAAAGCAGATAGTGAACTGACCACAGGCAATAAGGGTATCAGGCATGTTGTTTGGACCTTTCATTTCTTCGGGGGTAAACCAAAGCTTGGTGCTCATTCCGTTTGCTTTGGTTGCTGCTTTAATTATATGATCTCCGGGTTCAAGAATTGCAGTATTAAAATAAGGATATTTTTTTCTTCTTTTTTCAACCTCCTCTTCAGTAAATTCAAAAACAGCGTTCATTATTAAACGTGGCCGCCAGGTCATATCACCATAAACCCTTTCATAACTGAACCATCTCATGTGTTTTATAAAAATATCGGAAACAAGTGTCATAGAAGATTTTCTTCTGTTTAAAACTAGGTTGTATAAGGTTCCTAATTTTAATTTATCAAAATGTAATAACCTCTTCACAACAAACTCAGGCACGCCTAATTTTCTTGTTAAACCTGTTAGTCCTAATGAAAATAAAAGAAGAAAAAACGCTGTTAACAAACCAAGTGTTCCGAAAATTGACAAGGCAATTATCACCACTTTAACTGAAAAATAAAAAGCGTATGCAATTGCACCTATACCTGATAAGGCGCTTAAAATTCCAAAATATTTTAAACTTTCAAAATTCCATTTTCCGATAATCGGTATTTTATCAATTGTACTTCGTGTGTAATTTTCAATTTTAGGAGCTGAAGCATCGGATAAGATATAAAGATCTACAGATTTTTCATCATCTGAACAAAACTCCTGAAGGTTATCCGGATAATGTTTCATTCTCTCTTCTGCCATCACCACTGCATCCACTCCCTGGTTATCATCAATGGAACCATCCATTAATCCTATGGGATAATGTATTTTATCACCGCTTGACGATTCTGAAGGTAAAAGCGTAAGATCCTTAAGATTTAGTGCGTCTTTGTGAATAAAATCATCCGGAAAATTTATGGGTTCAAAACCAAAAGGGAAACAAGAGGAAGCCGCGATAATATCGGCCAGTCTTAATTCTTTGGCTACCTCAAGCGGTATGTGAATTTTTTTGTTCCCAATATGCTGATCTTCCTGATCTTTTATTGATTTTTCTGTTTTCTGAAAACGAAAGGGTAAAGCAAAATTAAATTCAGTTGCATTAAAACTGATTTCTTTTAAATGTATTGAACGCGTTTCATCAAATAGTAATCCAAATGTTTCCTGTTCAAAGTCGCGGTAGTAAATAGATGCAAAAGCGTTGATAAGTGTTTGCCGTTTGCCGCCATTCCAGTTTTTATTATCAGATAAGTATTGAAGTGATTCCGAAACCAAATCGCATTCGGTCATAAATTTATAAAGGCTTTTATAACAGTCTTTAATTGTGCCCCCATTTTTTAGTGTGGTTACATATTTAACGCCTGTAAAAGTACCTGCAGAAACGGTGGATAAAATTCGGGTGCGTTCAAGGAGACTGGTATTATCATACTTTCGGGACGATAAATATGAAATTAAGCCAAGATGAAATGCTGTTGCCCTGAACCCACCGCCGGATAACGAAATGGCAATGTTCTTAAACGGTGATTTTGGAAGTTTATCCGGTAATTTTGACATTGATTAATTTTACGGTTTTTACTTTCAAAAGTTGCGTCTTTTTAATTGTAAATATTTGAACTATTCTCGAAAATCTCATACCTTAATTCTTTTGATTACCGGTATTCGTGAATTAAAAGTTTCGTTTATGGCTTTAATAAACTCATTGGCTAATAATACCTGGCCAAAAGAATTCGGATGAAGTCCGTCAAGAGAAAAAACACCTCTTTTTTTATAAGAAATACTATGATTTGCTTCAATATAGAAGCGGTCTTTTTTCGCGGTTTTTAATAAGGCATTGGTATCCATTAAAGCCAGGCCTTTAGAGTGGGCAATGGATTTAATGATAACATTATATGATTTTATAGCGTTTTGTATTTTAAATATTTTAGGTGCGGTAAGTACATATTTTTCGGGGATGGCCATGCTCCCATTGAGGTAATGTTCTTTTGAAGGATCTAAAAGAACATCCAGTAAAATTAATTCTTTCTTCTCTATTGGCCGTAAGCCGGATACGTTAGCCACGGGATCTGAAATGACAAAAGGGTTTTTGCCTGGCCTGAAATGAATTCCTGCGGTTGCATATTTGTTATTTAACCATCCTGCCGACTGGTGGTTTAGCTGCAAACCGTTATAAGGTATTGTATTAAAAAAAGGTACGGAAGTAATGTCTCCTAAGTTGGCAATTACGCCTTTTGCACCGTTTGCCGTAATTGCATTTACAATAGCGAGCAAACTGCTTTCAAACCCAAGGCCGGGGGTGCCGTGAAGCGGCGTGATGTTGTCTGAAGTTCCTCCTGAAAGTGCATAGGCCAGCACGTCATTATTGCCAATAAACAAAGTGAAGAAAGTTGGATTTCTATCAAGGGCATCTGAAAGTATGGATGATAATT
>JAOQAF010000235.1 GCA_025963735.1 Bacteroidota bacterium | reverse complement strand
AAATAAATTTGCCGGTTATGGGGTTTGAATAATAGATGCCGTTAATACCACCTGCATCATTATCCACCAGTGTAATTTTAATTTTCGCCGGCACATCCTTTTTAAATGCAGTGCCATGTTTTACCACAAGGTTATTATCACCAAACCGGGTGTCAATCTGATAAATATCGCTCTGGCCAAACGATTCCTTTCTTACCGATGAATAATAGCCTGTTTGTCCGTTTATACTCATTATAAAATTAACATCATCAGCTACGCTATTTATCGGGTATCCCAGGTTTTCAGGTTGAGTAAATTTATTTTCGCCATCTAATGTACTTTTAAATACATCGTAATTGCCCATGGTAGAATGTCCTTTGCTGCTGAAATAAAAAGTAGTTTCGTCAGGATGAAGGTAAGGCGCCTCCTCATCATAAAGGGTATTAATATCCGGACCCAAGTTATATGGCAACGCCCATTTGCCGTTAGGAAGTTTTTTTATTCTGTAAATATCTTTTCCTCCATACCCGCCGGGTCTGTTGCTTGTAAAATAAAGAGTTGCTGTATCATTTGTAAAACACGCGCTTGTTTCTATAAACTGTGAGTTAATTTCGGGACCCATAATTACCGGATTTTCCCATTTACCCTCTGTTCCCATTTTTGCTAGATACAAATCGCCGCTTCTCAGATCAGGAGAGTTTCTGTAAATAATCATGCTTTGTGCGTCGGGGCTTATTGCCACGCACGCATCGTGTGTTTGAGTGTTTATGGGCGACCCAACGTTTTGTGCATTTTCCCAGACGCTATTTTTTTTATAACTTATATAGATATCTTCATAATATCGGTTCGACACATCTTTTTTATCATTAGGTTTAGTTTGCCTTCTTGAAGTAAAATATAAGGTAGATTCATCCGGAACTATAACAGGTACATCGTCAGCTTCCTCCGAATTTATCTGAGCGCCCATGTTTTTAATAACCGATCTGTGTGGCAGCTTCAGGTAAGCTTTCGCGTTTTTACACACATTCAGTAGATAAGTTGGATCTTCATTTACCTGAAGGTGCTTTTTTTGTTTGGATGTTAAATATTTTTCGAGGAGAATTATGGCATCATCGAATTGTTCCTGCAGATGTTTAATTTTAGCAAGATAAAATTTTGAATCATTTAAAGACGAAGCTGAAAGATTTGGAATTAAACGCACAAGGCTGTCTACCGGATAATTTAAATTGAATAAACAAACGGCACTATTAAGTCCAGCTGGTTCATTTTTTGGTTCATAGTTTAAAACCTTCTGGTACAATGGCCAGGCATGATAATAATCTTCATGATCAAAATTTAATGTGGCCTCCTTCAAGGTTTGTTTAATTATTTTATTTTGAGATTGCGGGAAAGCATTTAATGCGCACAACAAAAAAAGCGAGGAAATATAAACTTTTAAAAAAGGCATTATAACATACTGAAATTTTTATTCTTATTAGATTAAAAAATAAGAAAGATCATACGAAGAGTTGGTGAAACAAATTCTGTTTTCATAAAAAATAACATCTTAATTACTCTATGTAACTCGCTTTATATTTAACTGTTTAACCATCTTTAAAAAAGCAAGTTTGTAAGCCGGGTCCTGTTTCACCATTCCATAAAATGGAAGGGTATATCTATCATTTATCTATGCGACCTACCCGTTGCGGTTTCCGATAAATCGGAATAAGACGGGCCGCCTGTACCGCAACCTATTTGGCCTTTCAACACCCGAGGTTTACCCAACTTAATTATTACTAACTAAGCCTGTGAGCTCTTACCTCACATTTTCACTATCACCGCTCCCGTTAACGGGGAGAGGCTACCTGGTTTCTGCGGCACTCTCTGTTTCCTTAACATTCCTGTTAAGGGCCCGCTTTTTCAAACGGCGGGTTGCCCTGTGTTGCCCGGACTTTCCTCCGCGGGTTTTTACACTCGCGGCGATAGACCAACTTGCCTCTAAATGTAGCAATTTTAAGATGATTTATTTATTTTTTAGTGCTTATTTTTTCTATTCACAAGGCAAATGTATGCTGTTATTAAAATAACTTTACTTTTGTACAAATGGCTTTAAATTTAAAAACGTTAGGAACCCGCTCTCTCAGCGCCGCAATTTTTGTTGTGTTACTTGTTGGGTGTGTACTTTGGAATTACTATTCATTTGCCATTTTCTTTTTCGTTGTTTCGCTTTTAGGCCTCAATGAATTTTATAAAATCTCTGAAAAACTTGGTGCGAAACCTTTTAAGACAATAGGTTTTATTTCAGCGGTATTAATTTACCTCAGTTTTTTTACTCCGCTGCTTGAAATTCCCGGCCCTATCGATCTTAAAAAAACTGCCACTGCTTTTATGGTAATTGCACCGTTTTTAATTTTAACACGTGCTTTATATTCGAAACAACCGAATTCTGTTAATAATGGATTATACACTATAGGCGGCATTATTTACGCTGTACTTCCTTTCGCTTTTTTGAATCAAACTGTTTTATACGGGAATGGCTGCATCGGCGAAATTTTTTCGCCCTGGCTTATATTAGGTGTGATCTTTCTCATTTGGAGCAACGATACATTTGCTTACCTGGGAGGAAGTTTATTCGGTAAAAATAAAATGATTGAGCGTGTATCGCCCGGTAAAACATGGGAAGGTACTGCAATAGGCATGTTGCTCACCTTTGCTTTAAGCTTTACTTTTAACACATTCGTTTACAGGTTAGACTCTTTCATGTGGCCACTCCTGGGCGTACTGGTTCCTGTTCTTTCAACCATTGGTGATTTGGTGGAAAGTAAACTAAAGAGAGAAGCGGGCATAAAAGATAGCGGCAATATAATGCCCGGCCATGGAGGGATATTGGACCGGTTCGATAGTTTGATTTTTGTATCGCCGTTTATTTTTGTTCTTTTTAAATTTTAAATCTTTATTGAATGTACCCGGTGAATAGGTATTACAACTCCTTGTTTCAGAATTACTCTTTTATCAGTAACTCCCCAAACAGTTGTTTCCACTACCTTCCGCGAACTTTCATCTTCAAAAAAGATTTTAATTTTGGTGTGTTCCAGGTTCCCTAACGAAAGCGCTCTTTCAAGATCGGTTTTTCTTTCCTTGATCATGTCCATGTCTGATAGAACTTCGATTGAAGGGAATTTTAAATTCTCAATGTTCGCTTTGTCTATTAATTCGAATGTACTTGCTGCTACCATATGTTGTTAATTTAGGTTATAACTTATAAAACGTATGGGATCTGAAAAGGTTTCAATTGTTAGTAATTTTGATTTCCTTTTTTAATATTGCGTACAATTCATCAATTTTTTGACTGCCAATCCTGTAAATTAAGCCACTGTTGTCGGTCAATTCAACAAAATCTTCTCCACTGGTGTAAAATCGTATAATGCCCTTATTGTGTAAATTGTATACTGCTCTTCTGAAAATATTTTTTTTATATCGTATTTTTCTAAGACCTGTTATATTTTTAAGATCTATTTTAACCTTTCGCGCTGTCCAGAACCCGTCCAGTATCATTACCCCGTGTAACACTTTGGTATTTATATGTAATATGTAGGTAAGTCCAGCCGAGAAAGCGAGAATGCTTAATCCCAGTATAAAAAAGATAACACCCGATTCATCTACATTTTCTATGGGGTAAGACCCAATTCTTAAAAAAGAAACCTGAACCGGTTTAGGGTTTTGACTCCAGTAATAGCCCACAAAGCAAAAGATAGCAAGCATTGACCTGATCACAATGCTAAACCGATTGTGGCCCATGTATTGTTTTTCCTGAAAAAGGATTACGTCTTTACTCACAATGATAGTTTAACGAGTTTTTTTTCGTTGGGATTTACCCTGTAACGTTCATCGCTGCGATAACCAATTACCCAGATAATTTCTCCGTTGCCATTAACAAGCAGCCTGCTGTTTTGTTTATCAAGTGCGTTTATTTTTTCATCTTTAAAAAAGTCGCTCAATAATTTAAATCCT
>JAOQAF010000253.1 GCA_025963735.1 Bacteroidota bacterium | reverse complement strand
TACATGCAGCAAGTGGATTACCACCTTTACCTGAAGCTAAATGGTACGGACGTAAATTTGGAACGCCCGTATGGAAAATAGGAAGAATATCTACTGAACGTGGAGCATTTGGACGTAATAAATACTTACCAAAAACATTCGTGTCTAATGCAGTTCCTACTCCACCGTTGGTAGCGTATAAAGGATACAGACCCGGCTTACCGTTACGGAAATCAAAAGACTGTAATGAGTTACTTTGAGTACGTAAAGCGGATAAAGCAGGAACAGCTGTTCCGAATTGTGAATCATCCATGTATAAACCTAATTCAGGATTACAGAAAAAATTATCGTTCGAAGGAATTTCATTATACGGAGTGCGGGAATTCCATCTGTCTTTTGATCCTATTGGAATAATTGCTTCGTTGGTTAAAGGCATGCCAATGCGTGACACTTGTACGTAAGAACCAGTGTAAGATTCAGTTCCGTTTGTGTTTAACGTTCTGATCTGTTGTCTGCTTGCGGAAGCCCAAACACCAATGATAAAGCGACTGTCTAAGATGTTAGTTGCTGAACTAACGGCTAAGCCGCTTTGCTGAAGTGTACTGATAGGAATCTGTAATGCAATGGTGTGAATGTTTTTACAGGCAACACCATCTTCTGGTCTGTTAACTCCGGTACCACCCTGACGTGTTTGACCTAAGTCGAAAATTCCACCAAGATCAACAAAGAAAGGATCGTCAACCGGTCCGCAGAAGATTTTTTCTCCACCTGTTCCTGAAGCAGTAGAAACTGCAGCAGCCATTAAGGCAGCGTAGTTAGTATTTAAACCCACCGGTGTAGATATTGAACGCGGCCCAATGTTTGGAGGAGGAACTGTACCTGCCGGTACAATTGTTGTAAACGCTCCGCCATTCACGCTTTTTTCGGCCATGTAGGTAGTTTTCAAATTCTCTTTACCTAAACGGATGTTAAAGAAAGTAGTGGTATCCTGGTTTGCTTTACTAAACGTAAAACGATACACGATATCATCTCCGGCTGTACCGTTATTCTCGATATGTATTTCATAACGAACGTTAGTTCCGAATGAAGCATAATTTGGTCCGCCCTGAGGTAATTCAAAAGGTATATAGTTTGCGATGATAGTTACTTTATTTGTGTCATCCGGGCTGCGGAAGGCATACAGGTCAGTATTATCGGCTAAAGGATCTGTAGAGATCAATGGCGCTTCCCTGTGACTTGAAGCCTGCAGGGGCGATTTTTGCGAATCCAGAGTATACAAGGTTATTGCGGTAGCAACAACACATGAAATACCAAGAACTTTTGTGATTAAATTTCTATTCATGTTTAAAGTTTTAATGTTGTTAATTATTGTCCGCTGTGATTTGCATATCCACTCCATGGATTTTGCGCATAAGGGAAGTTAGCTTTGAAAGTTGTATCGTTATACTGAACACCGGTGCTGTAACCTAATACCGCACCAAGTTTTGGAGTAACAGGGTTTGGTCCACCGGCAGTATAATCATCATACCATAATCCGATCGCAGCCAAAACAACGCCACCCACAGCTTGTAATTCAATACGGGTAACATCATCTTCTAAACGACGGCCGTTAGGAAATCCATCCATGTTAGGAATAAACTGCATGTTAATGTTTGTGTAAGTTGGATTTGTTAATCCTAAAACAGCAGCAGCTAAAAGACCTTCTGAGCTAAAGTTAGGATCGTTTCGTTGCGTAACAGGCACAGCCATGTTTAAACGTAACATATCACCAAACAATGGTAAGAAGTTATTGATAAATGGTTTACCTGCAGCAAGTGGGTTACCAGCTTTGCCGGAGGCCAATTGATAAGGTTTAAGGTTAGGAACACCTGTATGAAAGATAGGTAATAAATCCACTGAACGCGGGCTGTTAGCTCTTAGTAAGTAGTTACCGAAAGCAGCGTTATCTAATGCTGTACCTGCAACCGCGGCAGTTCCTTTTAAAGGAAATAAACCCGGCTTACCGTTGCGGAAGTCATAAGCTTGTAAAGAATTACTTTGTGTGCGTAAAGCTGATAAAGCAGGAATGGCAGTACCAAATTGTGAATCATCCATGTACAAACCTAATTCAGGATTACAGAAATATGTTTCGTGATAAGCAATTTCGTTATAAGGTGTGCGTGAATTCCAAACATCTTTTGATCCTATTGGAATAATTGCTTCGTTGGTTAAAGGCATTCCAATACGTGATACCTGGACGTAAGTGCCTGCATCCGTAGGGTTGCTACCTCCTGTGTTAAGTGTACGTGTAGCTGGTCTGCTTGCAGAAGCCCAAACGCCGATAATAAAACGACTGTCTAATATATTAGTTGCAGAGCTAACCGCTAAACCATTTTTTTGTAAGGTGCTGATTGGAATTTGTAAAGCAATGGTATGAACATTTTTGTGTCCAACGCCATCACGCGGTGTGTTTGTTCCTGTTCCGCCTGCGCGGGTTTGACCCAAATCAAAAATTCCACCTAAATCGGCAAAAAACGGATCATCAATTGGTCCGCAGAAAATTTTCTCTCCGCCTGTACCTGTTGCGTTAGCAATGGCCGCAGCAACTAAAGCCGGATAAGTTGTATTTAAACCAACAGGAGTTGAAATAGAACGTGGGCCGATATTTGGGGGAGGAACAATTCCTGAACCTACAATAGTTGTAAATGCGCCACCGTTCACGCTTTTTTCAGCTATGTAAGTGGTTTTGTTGTTTTCTTGCCCTAAACGAATGTCGAAAAAAGTTGTTGTATCCTGATTTACTTTATTAAAAGTAAAGCGATATGTAATATCATCACCGGTTGTACCGTTATTTTCAATATGAATTTCGTAGCGGATGTTTGTTCCGAACGAATAATAATTTGGTCCACCCTGCGGAAGCTCCATAGGAACGTAATTCGCGATGATAGTCACCTTATTCGTGTCATCAGGACTACGAAAGGCGTAAAGGTCAGTATTGTCAGCAAGCGGATCGTTCGAGATCAGCGGAGCCTCCCTGTGGCTTGAAGCCTGCAACAAGGAATTTTGAGTGTCCACGTAGCTGAGTGTTAAGGCCGTAGCCAAAACGCAAGAAGCTCCCAGGACGAGTTTAGTAGATTTTTTCATGTTTAACAAGATTAGTTATTGATTATACATACGAGGTTTAAGCTTTCATGGATTTTAATAAAGTGATAATAAAATAAAGGACTGAAATTGAATCGATTAAATTTTTGTTGCTTAGCTAATTCGTCTTAATTGTTGAAAATACCTGCAATTGGGATCGATTTATAATTACTGAATGAATCGCTTTTCTATATTTGTATAAAGTCAATATTCTGAAATTAATTTTTCATATCCTGTGTTTCGTTTTAATGTCCCTGACGTTGAAATCACAAATTAAAAAGGAGAATCTTTCTAAAACTTTCCATTTGCAAATTTCAGAGCATCCAGTACGAATAGGAAGAAATGTAGCTTTCTATGAAGATAAATCAGGTAAAATGACTTTCGCGGAAATTCAACGTCAGCAGTTTATTTATTTAAAAACCGACATTCCTAATTTTAATGTAACCGAAAATGCAATTTGGGGAAAAATTAAATTTACCTGTTCAGAAAAGGCAGATTGGTATTTTCAGTTGGATCCAGCTTCTTTTAACGAAGTGTTTTTTTATCATAGGAAAAATAAAGAGGGATGGATAACTGAAAAAATGGGTAATACAGGCGATCTAAAGAACAGGCCAATACCCATTAATCATTTTATGTTCAAGATAAATATTGAGCCCGGTGATACTTCTGAAATTTATTTTAAAGTTCAGGATTATTATCTGATGCAATTTGATATTAACGCCGGCACTCTTGAGTCGTTTATAGGCCCTATTCATAATTCAAATATGTATGACGGAATCTGCTACGGCATTATGATCATGATGCTGATTTATAATTTTTACCTCTATCTCACACAAAAAGTAATTGTTTACCTGCATTACATGCTTTATGTTTTTTTTAGCATTATTTTTTCGGCTTACCTGGTTGGATACGGTTTACATTTTCCTGCTGCATTTATTAAAGTTTTGCAGTTTGCACCAATAATACCTCCGGCTTTTTTCGGAATATTCGGATTGTTATTTACTCTGCAGCTTTTTAAAGAGGTGTTAGGTGCGGGGTTCCGGAAAATTGTCTATTGTTTTATTTTTATAGTTGCTGCCAATATGGTCTTAAGCACAACTGTATTTGTTCATTTCTCGGAAATGATCATTCAGCCCCTGGGATTGGTGTTAGGAATTATTTGCATAAGCGGCGGCTTTATTGCTCTTAAAAAAAATCATAGCAGTGCCTGGTTTTATCTCATAGGTTTTGGCGCTTATATGTTATGTTTGTTTTATCTTATTTTTGCCGCACAAGGATATTTCATACTTAATAATTTTACCTGGCATGCTTTAACAACAGGATCTGCCATAGAAAGCATTCTACTTTCTTTTGCCATAGGTGATAAACTTAAGGTGAGTTTACGTGAAAAACAAAAGGCGCAGGAAGCTTCCTTAATTCAAGCCAATGAAAATGCGCGTTTAATAAAAGAACAGAATATTATTTTAGAAAGTAAGGTTAAGGAACGTACACAGGAATTGCAGGAAAAGAACAAGGAGATCTTAGATTCTATTTATTACGCGAGGCGAATACAACATACCTTGCTTGCGCACCGGTCCTTATTAAAAAATAATTTGCCCGAACACTTTATTTTATTTCAGCCAAAAGACATTGTTAGCGGTGATTTCTATTGGGCAACGTGTGTTCCTGATGCATCAGCCGGTTCGAAGAATAACGGTTCGAGCTTGTTTTTTCTTGCATCGTGCGATTCTACCGGGCATGGTGTTCCGGGTGCTTTTATGAGTTTGTTGAATATTTCGTTTTTAAATGAAGCTATAACCGAGAAAAGAATATCTGATCCCGCAAAAGTTTTTGATCATGTGCGTTTACGTTTAATAGAAAATATTTCTCATGATGGAGGTAAAGACGGAATGGATGGAATTTTATGTTGCTTTGAAACGCCGGACGGAAATGAACAAAGCTGTAAGTTGCATTACGCGGCCTCAAATAATACAGGGGTTGTGGTTCGCGACAAAAAAATTACTCAGCTTCAAAAGGATAAAATGCCGGTTGGTCATGGTGAGAAAACTGATCCGTTTACATCACACGATTTCTTACTTCAAAAAAATGATTGTTTGTATTTGTTTACGGATGGGTATGCTGATCAGTTCGGGGGACCGAAAGGAAAGAAATTTAAATCCCGCCAGCTGGAAGAAAGGTTACTTGAGATAAATGATTTACCCTTAATAGAACAAAAAGGTTTTCTTGAGCAAACTTTTAACAACTGGAAAGGAAACCTTGAACAGATTGATGATGTGTTGATAATAGGAATTAAATTTTAAAAAGAAGGGTTTTTTAAACCATTACTTTATCAGCAAAAAATTCCATCCCTCTTTTTTAGAATACAAAATTACGGAGGCTTTACCAATAATGTGACTTTCAGGTATAAAGCCCCAATGACGGCTGTCAATGGAGTTGTGGCGGTTATCACCCACCATGAAATAATAATTCTGCTTAAATGTATAATGTTTTTTATAATTACCGTTCACAAAAACAGAGTCGTGTTTAAAGCTGAGTATTGTTTTTTCGAAACGTTCTATTATACGTTGATACACTAATAAATTTTCTGTGGTTAATGTTATGCTGTCATCTTCCCGTGGAATATAAAGTGGTCCGAAATTATCCAGGTTCCATTTGTAACTGGGGTAATTCGGAAAAATGGAAGGGTGATAATAATCTTTATCGAAAGTGCCCAGCGTTATGGATTTTAGAGCTCCAGTTTTTAAAAGGATAGAGGCTTTTTCGGCGCTTAAATAATAACTACCGATGTTATTTTCAGCATGTTCAATGTCAATTCCCGAATCCATAAGAAGTGAAGTGTTTGATAAATGATTAAAAACAAATGTGTATGGATAATATAAATTCTGTGGTTCATTGTTTGAGTGATTTACATTTACTATCCCGTTAATTAAAGTAAGCGTATCGCCTGGAAGTGCCACGCACCGTTTAATGTATTCCTGCCTTAAATCAATAGGCAGTTCATCGGTGAGTGAATAATTAAATGCTACAACGTCATTCCGTTTAACTTCAGAATAGCCTGGTAAGCGTATGTAAGGCCATGAAATCAAATCAAGATAGTTCTTTTTAAAAGAAAGTGGCGTTAAGGGCACTCTTGCTCCATAAGCTAATTTATTAATAACCACATAATCGCCTTCAAACAGGTTGCCGTGCATGCTCGCCGAAGGAATATGATATGTTTGAAATAAAAAAGTGCGTACAATTAGCCAAATAAAAAAAGACCAGAAAAGAATTTTAAAAATTTTTTCGATCATTCTTTTATAAAACGTTATTTGTTTGTTCTTTAATTTTTTCGAGTTCGTCTTTCATGAGAACTACAAATTTTTGAATTCCCGCGTCATTTGCTTTAGAGCCTATAGTGTTTATTTCACGACCTATCTCTTGTCCTATAAAATTTAATTTTCTTCCTGCTGAGTCTTCAACCATTGTAGAAAGGAAATAATCAAGATGCGTTTTTAATCTTACTTTTTCTTCGTTCAGATCCAGTTTTTCTATGTAATAAATAAGTTCCTGTTCAAGGCGGTTTTCATCGTATTTGTCTTTTCCTAAAATCTCCTGAAGATTATGTTTTATCCGTTCCTTAATCGTTGTGGTTCTGCTAACATCCAATTTCTTAACATCTTCTAAATATGTTCCAATTTTTCCGAGTCGCTCGTTAAAGTCCGTTCTTAATGATTCGCCTTCTTTGATTCTGAATTTATTCAAATCCACAATGGCCAGATCAAT
>JAOQAF010000168.1 GCA_025963735.1 Bacteroidota bacterium | reverse complement strand
TTCTTTAAAAAAATAGCCAATCAAAATGCCCCCTAAAAATAACCCTGCCTGGCAAAGAGGGTTTTTATACAATGTATCTTGTACTGAAATGGGCTTTGTTTTATCAAAAAGAAAAAAGGCGAAGTATAAATAAATACAAAATGTCACTGAAGTCATTATAACTAAGGAAATCGTTCCTCTTTTCATGCAGTAAAAAAATATTGGCAACATAAGGTAAAAACATAATTCGTTTCCAATCGACCACATGCCCGCAGGTACACTTGCTGCCCAGTCTACAATCCCAAACAAGCCTGTAAATTGAATGAAAAGATCTTTAATTGAGCCCTTAAAGCCAACAAACAAGATGCTTAAAATCATTATCAGCCACATTAGAGGATATATTCTGAAAAAGCGTTTTAAGTAAAAACTTTTCAGGAAAGATTTATTCAGTGAGAATGATTTATAATAAACCAGATACATTGTTAAGCCACTTAGAACATAAAACATAGACACACCATATACACCAAGCTTTCCAAGTGGATTACTAATGTCTAGTCCACGCATGGTCCACTCCACATAATGGTAAAGAAGAATAGACAAGGCGCACAATCCGCGTAAATAATCCAAACCTTCATATCTGAGAACTACTTTATCCATTTTATAATGCAAGTACATCCTTTGAAAACTTCATATAATTAGTTTCAGCATTAAAGTTTTCTTCCCAAAATTTTCTGCATTGTTTCCTAAAGGCAAAACTGTTTTTGTGAGCGTCTTTAAAAGCGGTGATCAAAGCCGCTGTATTTTTAGGATCAAAATTTTTCTCTATTAAAAAGCCTGTTAATTCATTACAGATTTCCTTACATCCACCAACATCGGTGCTCATAATGGGAATCCCGAAACTTTGCGCTTCCATCATGGTTACTGGCAAGCCTTCAGAGTAACTCAGACTTGCAAAAAGATTTATGGAATTATTCTTATAAAAATTAAGGATCTCTTCGTTTTTTAAATAACCGTGATAGATCACTTTAATATTTAAAGGCAATTTTGAGTTTGATTCTTTTAATAATGGCAAATCTGCACCATCTCCCAATACATGCCAGGTTAAATTAAAAGTGACGTGTTTCAAAATATCTGCCATCAAATGCAAACGCTTGATGTTTCTAATGTGTGAGCAGGTAACGATGGTGAATTCTTTGTCGGAATCAAACAGGGAAATACCAAGGTCCTTGGTGCCAACATATGAATAAGCGTTTAAATGTGCTTTGTTTTTATTCAGGTTAAGATGTTCCAGTCCTTTTTTGGAGTCGGCAAAAATTTTATTGAGGTATTTGTATTGAAAAATCCTGAAAGGAACAACATTGTTTTTTGTTTGTTCTTCAAAAATTTCAAAGCCATGCCCTCGTGTAACCACCTTACACGATTTATACATTTGTTTAATAATGCATGCTGTTGTTGCAAGATTATCGGCCCAATAAGCATAAACGATAGGCTTATTTTTAAAACAATCTTTAAACCTGCTGATCTTTTTAGCGTTTAAATGAAGGTTTTTTATCAGAGAAAAGTTATATCTGAAAGAAGCTGAATATTCCTTTTTGTTGGAATAAGCAGGTAAATCACTCCAGACAATTTTTATGCAATTCAACATTTCGGCTAGACTTAATTTTTCTTTCTGAAAATTATTCAAGTCGGCAACCTGACAATTATCAGGAAGCCTAACATAATTTCCGCTTGCCACCTGAGGTATAATGGTAATTGTATTGTAGTTATGCCAGGTAACCCGGATTTCATCGTTCAGCCAGTCTTCTGATTTAGAAGTGGCATTCGGAAATTCGTTCGTAAGAAGTATAAGGTCTGGCTTCACTTTATTTGGAGGAGTGCTTGTAATCACTGTCTATAATTGCTTTAAGACCTTTTTCCAAAGTTGTTTTTGGTTTAAAACCAATGGCATCAAATAATTTTTGAGAATTTCCGAATCGTCTTTCTACTTCAAAATCGTATCTCTTTTTCGGAGCCTGAATATGATCAATAACAGATTTTGAACCGGTGACTTTCACCACATTTTTTGCCAGCTCTTCTATAGTTAGTTCATTTTCATTAGCCACATTAAATATTTCGCAACCGTTTACTTTCTCGGCCAATGTTACACAGGCGTGAACCGTATCATCAATAAATGTAAAATCTCTTGTCTGGTTTCCATCGCCGAAAACCGTTATGGGTTCATTGTTTAATGCTTGTTCCATAAAGCGAGGTATAACCATACGGTTATCTTGTTGCGGTCCGTAAACATTAAAGAAACGAACTGAAATGGAGTTTAACCCTTTTTCTTCAAACACAGCTTTCAGATAAATTTCGTTATAACGCTTAGCAATGGCATAACTGGTGCGCGGATCAAGTTGAATGGTTTCGGTAACTGATTTTTCTATTGCTGAATGACCATAAACCCCACTGGTTGAGGCATAGATAATTTTACTTACATTATTAAGTAATGCGGCATCAACAATATTTTTCATGCCCATCACTTCGGTATCCATTGTTTCAACAGGATTGTCGGCAACCACATCAACACCTAAAACTGCTGCCAAATGATAAATGTGATCACAGCCCTGACTTAGTTTTTTTATTACTTCAAAATTTCTGACATCCTCTTTTACAAAAATAATTTTTGAAAAAATGTCTTTATCTATTTTATTACCACGAAGGAGCGAATCAATTACAATTACTTCATTGCCATCATTAACCAATCTTTTTACAAGGTGTGATCCAATAAATCCAGCACCGCCCGTTACTAGTATTTTTGCCATATATTTTTTATTAATTATTTAATTTGAATAAGAATTTTGTAAAATCTGTTTGGTTTCCGGGCCGCAATTAAACATTACATCCAAAACGGATAAATTTCCCGCAAATTCGCCCCACAATTGGTGATACACAGGGTATTTGAATGGGGTGTTAATAATTTCAATATTATTTTTAGCGAACAATTCGTCGTCCTGATATTTTTTTGCACCCAGGCCGGCAAGGTATTTGCTCGCATTTAAATTTTGACAGATGGAAATTAATCTATCGGTGCTCTCCCCCTCAATATTATTCAGGTCTGAGGCCAATAAAATTTTTGTATTTATTTCCAGTTCCGATAATACCAGTTTTATGAGCTTAGTATTTACTGTGCTTAAATTATCATCGGTCTCATTTAAAATTGCTGCAATCTTATCAAAATAGTTTTCAAAAAAAGGTGCACGTTTATAATTTCCGCTTAAAGAGCTCAATATTTTTTTTGTGTTTTGCGCTTTATTAAAAATTAAGCATTCA
>JAOQAF010000151.1 GCA_025963735.1 Bacteroidota bacterium | reverse complement strand
TCTAAAACAAAAAAACGAACAGGCTCTTCCATAACAATTCCCAAACGTAAATCAGGAAAAAGAACAATACAAATTGATGGTCAGGGTACTATATCCGTATTAAAGGATTAATAAGCCCTTACGTTTTTTCCTTCAATATAATTTATAAAAGCCTTGTTGCTTACTTTGTTGCCTCCAGGAGTTGGATAATTGCCGCTGAAATACCAGTCACCCAGGTTATGAGGACAAGCATCATTCAAGCCTTCGAGACTTTGATATATTATTTCAAGTTCAGCCTTTAAATCTTTCGGACGCAAAAGTTCAGCAATCTTTTTTGAAACTTCCTCGGGAGTAAAAGATTTATAAATTTCTTTAACAAGATTAACCTGCTCTTCTTTTGGTTTTAAAACTTCAAGCTTTGCCCGCTCATAAAGTTCATTCAAAAACAAACCTTTATCATTTTCCCTTAATAAAGTTACGGCTGCTTCAAAGGCAATGAATTTGCTTAAGATAGCCATGTCTATACCGTAACAATCAGGATATCTGATTTGAGGTGCAGAACTTACAACAATTATTTTTTTAGGATGTAACCGGTCGAGAATTCTTAATATGCTTTTCTTCAGCGTTGTGCCGCGCACGATGCTATCATCAAGCACTACCAAACTATCTACATCTTTTTTAACCGTGCCGTAAGTAATATCATAAACCAGGTTCATAAGGCTGTCGCGGGTTTCATCGGCAGTAATAAATGTGCGCTGCTTTGCATCTTTTAAAACTACCTTGTGAATGCGTGGATGCGTTTTTAAAATTTCACCCAGCCTGGCGTGGTCCATTTTATCTTTTAACTTTAAGATCTCTTCCGCTTTCCAGGTGTTAATATATTCATCTATCCCTTCTACAAGTCCGCCAAATGCCACTTCGGCCGTATTAGGTATGTAACTGAATACAGTGTTGGTTAAATCGTTGTTTATACTTTGCAAAACTTTTTCGGTTAAATTTCTTCCGAGAAGATTGCGCTCTTTATATATATCAGCATCGTTGCCCCGGCTGAAATAAATGCGTTCAAAAGAACAGGCTTTCCTTTCCAAAGGTTCAATGATCTGAACTTCGCTGAAACTACCGTCCTTTTTAATGATGACCGCATGGCCGGGCTTCACTTCCTGTACATCTTCGAGGCTTACATTAAAAACAGTTTGTATAACAGGCCGTTCACTTGCCACAACAATAACTTCATCATCCTTATAATAAAAAGCCGGCCGGATACCGTTAGGATCGCGAAGCACAAAAGCGTCACCATGACCTACCATTCCGCACATAACGTAACCGCCATCCCATCGCTTACTACTTTCGATTAAAATGGATGGTAGATCAAGATTTTCCTGTATCAGTTTGCTTATTGCCGCATTATCTGAATTGGTTTCTTTAAACTTTTTAAAAAGGCGATCATTTTCCTTATCAAGAAAATGGCCGATTTTTTCCATTACAGTAATGGTATCGGCTTTTTCACGCGGATGCTGGCCAAGTTCCACCAGATGAGCAAAAAGTTCATCCACATTGGTAAGATTAAAATTACCTGCTATTACCAGGTTTCTGCTCATCCAGTTATTCTGGCGCCTGAAAGGATGGCAGCTATGCACACTGTTTTTACCAAAAGTACCATAACGCAAATGGCCCAGCATTAACTCGCCGCAAAAAGGAATATTATCTTTTTGCCATTGCGCGCTTTTATATGCTTCGGGATTGGTGGTCTGTGCCTTTAAAAAAATCTCATTAATCTGTCCGAAAATATCCTGTGTAGCCTTGTGTTCAATGGAGCGTAGTCGATCGATGTAGGTCATTCCGGGGATGGCATCCAGCTTAATGGTAGAGATACCGGCCCCATCCTGCCCACGGTTAATCATTTTCTCCATGAGCTGATACAATTTATGCAAACCATAACGTGCGGAACCATATTTTGTTTTATAGTATTCAAGGGGCTTTAAAAGCCTTACCAACGCCACCCCGCACTCATGATGTAATGAATCGCTCATAGAAAAATTAAGAAGTGTAAATTTACGGTTTCTGAACGGCAATTAACAATAATACTTTGAAAAGTTAAGACTGTCAACCCAACGTTTTTTTTACATTATACGTAGTTATGTGTATATTTGAAAATTAGTTAATTAACTAAAATTGTATTGTTTATGTTGAGAAATAAGTTTTTTTTAGTTATAGCTGTTATGTTTTTATTTGGCTTTTACCACAATGGTAAATCCCAATCAAATTGTATTGCTATTGTTTTAAATGAGGTGAGTGTTGGTAACAATAGCTTTCCTGATAATTATGGAACGCACGACGCGGTTGAGATTTATAACGCGTTTACCGCTTCTGTAAGCCTGCAGAGCTATTATCTTAGTAACGACCGTAATAACCTTTTTAAATGGAAGTTTCCTTCTACTTTTACTTTGGGTGTTGGTCAGTACGGAATGGTTTATTTAAGCGGCATTAACGAAAGTAAATATGTTGGAACTGCGCCAACAGGCCAATGGTACCATCATGCAAATTTCACGCTTGATCAGTGTAAAAAACAATGGTTGATTTTAAGCACCGCGCAGGGTGTTGTACGCGATTCTATTTTTATACAAAGAACTGCTATAGGCCACACCTGGGGAAGGGTAGATTATTGTCAGATGGGCATCAATGCCTGGCGTTTATATCCGGCAAATTCTTTTCCTGTGGCCAATCCGGCGGCGGGAAGTTTCAAGGGTTATATGCCAATTCCAACTTTTAGCCCACAGGCCGGATGGGGAAAAAACGGACTAACACTTAATATCTTAACAAACGGCTTTGATGCTGACTCTACCAACTCCTGTAACGAGGTTCACTATACCGTTGACGGCAGATATCCGCAGCTTACCGATCCTGTTTATACAGGAACTACCAATGCCATATTGATAACCGATAATCAGATGTTCAGGGCAGTAAACTATCAAAAAACTGCGGCAGTGGCTATTCCCAGCCTTAACTGTTTAAGTGATGTTTATCTTCCAAGTTTTTGCGAAACCAATACTTACTTTTCGGAAGGAAGTGGAGCCTATGACAATTTCTCACCTGATTTCGGAATCATGTCGGTTGCCATTCATTCGGTTGACACCGCATGGTTTAATAGTAGTAACGGCGTCCCCACGCCAACTGTGAATGTTGAATATTTTGATAATAAACAGCAGGTGGTTGAAGGTTATGCAGTAATGACCAGGCCTCCGCAGGAAGCCTGGTTAACCAAACAAAAAGGATTTTATTTAACCATTGATGATCGTCGTGGTTATGGATGCAATTTTGAAGGAAACATTTTTAATGTAGCCGGATTGGGTACTACGGACAGAAATGTTTTTCCGACCCTGCATGTAAAAGCGGGTGATATTGAAAGCCATTCGGCCCCTGCAACCGGCACTGTTATTACATCGCAAGGAACCGGAATTCGCGATGTGTTTTATCAGTCCCTAGCCGCAAAATATAATGTAAAAGTAAATCCGTTACACGTAAAACCCATGATTCTTTTTATTAATGGAAAATACAGAGGCGTGTATGATTTAAGAGAAGTTTACGATAAATATTATGAAAATTATTACAACCCTGCACCGGGTCAAAAAGATTCATTGTATTGCGAATATTATCACAACAATACCGACAACTGGGTGGTGAACTACCAGGTAGATGGTTCAACCAGTAACATCCCGCCTTTAAATGATTTTAAAACTAACGTGTATGACCGGGTAATGACCAGCCCAATGAATAACACTGTTAATTACAATAACCTTTTAAAACATCTTGACAAGCAAAGCTTCATGGATTACATGATCATGAACAGTTATGCCATGAACAGTAATTTATGGAACAACAACATTGCCTTTGCAAAAAACGGAGGATATGCAAATCCGGGTAAATGGCATTATTATTTATGGAACGTGCCTGCCACATTTACCTTCCAGGCCTTATCAACCAATACCCTGGTATTTACAAGTACATTAACCCCTCCGTGTTATGTTCAATCAACTTACAGCAGTTCGGTAATTAGTCCTTACGCAGGTAACGGGCATGGAAATGTATTAAGTTTGTTAATGGGCACCTACCCCGGTAAATCATCATGGGGTAATCCAACATTTCAGCTTGAGTATAAAAACCGTTATCAGGATCTCTTAAACACCGCTCTTAAATGCGATAATATTCTGGCACATTATGATTATGTGGTGAGCTTGTATAAAAAGGAAATGACTTACCACGAAGATCCGGGCTCAGCGCCAACACCCGGGCCTTTTGCAACTGTAGTGGGAGATTGGGATTCCAACACTGTTCATTTACGGAAAGCCATAGCGGGCCGATGCAGTTATTTCAATAATGGTTTTAATAAAAATGGTTGTTATTCAATGTTAGGGCCGCATGATATCACTGTGGATGTTTATCCTGCCGGCGCAGGTAACGTTCGGTTAAATTCAGTAGTGTTACCTTTTTATATCTGGTCGGGAAGATATTATAACTCGCAGTTAAGCTTCAAGGCAATACCAACAAGTACAGCCTATGTGTTTCATCACTGGGAATTTAAAAATCATACTGTAAAAAACGGGGTTCCTTTAAGTGTAGATTCTGTCGCTATTGATTATTATACATCAGAAAATGTGCTTGCAGTGTTCACCGATATTACAAACGACATTGATATTCCTACAGGCTTTACGCCTAATGGTGATGGCAATAACGATGAGTTTAAACCCTTAGGAAGCGCTTCTTATGCACATGATTTTGAGTTCAGAATATGGAACCGCTGGGGGCAGGAAGTGTTCAGAAGCACCGACCCTACCCATGGCTGGGATGGAAATTATGAAGGCAAGCAGGCACAAACAGGCGTGTATGCTTATGTAATTTCTTATAAAAATGTTTATAACGAATCGAAAATTAAAAAAGGTAACGTAACTCTGGTCAGGTAAAACTGGCTTGTAATAAAGTTTTATGAAAAAAATATATTTCTTTTTTGTTTTGCTTTTCATTGCCTTTACAGGAAGTGTTAAAGCTCAGGACATACACTTTTCGCAAGTATTTGAAACGCCTTTGTTTTTAAGTCCGGCCAACACCGGCTTTTTCAACGGCTATTTCAGAGCCATTGCCAATTACCGGAGTCAGTGGTCTGCCATGGGAAAACCTTATCAAACAATTGGGTTGTCATTAGACGGAGGTTTATTTAAATCAAAAAAAAGAAAAGCGTTTGTGGGTCTTGGTTTAACTGTATTTAATGATAAAGCCGGAGCCGCAGGACTTTCAAAAACCACTGCGTTGTTAAACGTAAGCGGTATTTTAAAACTAAGCAAAAGAAGTGTATTTAGTGTTGGCCTGGCCGGCGGGGCAGATCTTACCAATGGCAACTACAGCAAGTTAACTTATGCCAACCAGTTTGACGGAAATACAATTGATCCTGCAAAAGCATCGGGAGAAAATGTGGTGTATCGTCAGTTTACAACTACAGATATAGCAGCCGGAATGGCATATGAATACAGTACAGTAAAAGTGGACCAGGATCATGACGACATGAAATCGTTTAAAATTTCTTTTGGCGCGTTTCATTTAAACAAACCAATACAAGATTATGGAGCTGGTTCAAGTTACAGGTTACCTGTAAAATATGTTGGAGCATTAACCACCCTTTATGATTTTGAAGACACTAAATTTACTGTAACACCCGCCTTTGTTATTCAAAAACAAGCTCAGGCCTGGGAATATGTTACCGGATCTTATCTTAAATACAGAACAGGAACAGGAACAAAAGTAACGGGACAAAAAACGGTTAACGCTATCGGACTTGGTTTATTTTACCGTTCAAATGATGCATTCATAACCAAACTTGTTTATGAAATGGGTGACTATGCTATTGGTATGGCTTATGACTTCAACGTTTCGGGTTACCGCTCGGCAACCAAATACATGGGAGGCTTTGAAGTAAGCTTAAGATACAACAACCTTGCAAGTTCTCTGTTTGACGCAAGAAGCGAGTTTAAATAATCTCCATTTACAATCAGTGCATCAGCATTACCTTTTATTTTTTGAACCTTTTATTTAAGCGCAATTACCACGAATAATTTTAAAAAAATTTATTCAGTGACAAATTAATATCCATGAAAAAAAGATCATCCTATATTATAATTGGCATTTTACTTTTACTGGTTGGCTTTTCGCTTTATACATATAAAAAGAAAAACAAATCAAGCACTATAGATACCGAAGCGCGCGACTTTAAGTACAAAGACACAGCAGCCATTACAAAAATTTTCATTGCTGATAAAGAAGGTGATAAAAGCACATTAACACGAACAAAAAACGGATGGGTGGTTAACAATAAATATCCGTGCCGCCGCGATGCCATCTTAAATTTATTGGAAGTGATTAAAAACATTGAAGTAAAAATGCCTGTATCAAAAAAATCAAAAGAAGGCGTGTTACGGGTTATGGCAGCCTCGGCATTAAAAGTGGAAATTTATGCCGGAGACGAGCTGGTAAAACAATACTATGTAGGCCACGAAACACCCGACTCTGAAGGATCTTATGTTCTTTTAACGGATGTAGTTACCGGCGAGAACTATACGGAACCCTTTGTGGCATTTATACCCGGGTTTCAGGGATTTTTAGTTCCACGTTACATAGCTAAAGAAGGAGAGTGGCGCGATCGCATCGTACTTAACTATACACCTCCACAATTGAAACAAATAAAATTCACCAATTTCGAACGCCCTGATTCTTCTTTTATTATTGATATTCTTACTACCAATTCATTTAAATTAAAAAGTTTACAGGGAAAAGAATTACCTTTTGATATTGGCAAAATGAAACAATACCTGGCATATTTTCAAAATGTTTCCTATGAAACCCTATTAAGCGACAAAAGCAAAAAGCTTCAGGACTCTCTTGCCATGCAAAAACCATTTGCTCAGTTAACAATAAGCTCAAATGATTTCCGTACATCTGAATTTAAGTTTTATTACAAGCAGGCTCCTAAGGACATTAACGCGGAGCATGGAGTGGTTTATAAATATGATCCCGACAGACTTTATATGAGATTTGACTTTGATAAAGAATGGGCCCTTGTGCAATTTTATTCATTTGGTAAACTATTTGTAAGCTCAAATTATTTTGTTCCTTCAAGTGTTAAAAAGTAACTTAAAACTATAAGGGGCAGCATCACACTTATCTTCTTCGTAACCCTAATTTTACTGGTTAAAACCATTATCTATGAATTTTGTTGTATCGGCATCTGTTCTGTTAAAGCATTTAAAATCAATTGGCGGTGTTTTAAACACCAATAACACCATACCTATTTTAGATTGTTTTCTTTTAGAACTAAATAAAGGCGAGCTTACCTTGTCGGCAAGCGATATGGAAACAACAATTACAACCTCACTTAAGGTAGAGTCCAACGACAATGGCAGTCTTGCCATCCCCGCAAAAACCCTTCTTGATTCTCTTGCTAATTTACCTGAACAACCCATTTCTTTTATTGTAGATAAAAGCAAACATTCAGTTAAACTGAAAACTGAAACCGGCGATTATAATATCAGCGGACAAAATGGTGAAGAATACCCTAAACTTGCTAAACTGGAATCGCAATCTTCCATTGTAATTAAAAGTGATGTATTGGCCAACGCCATTAACAAAACCATTTTCGCTACAGGAAGCGATGACCTAAGGCCGGTAATGAGCGGAGTGTTTTGTCAGTTCAACGAAAACAATTCTATTTTTGTAGCTACCGATGCCCATAAACTTGTAAGATATACACGTAATGACGCCAAGGCCGGCACTGCGGCTTCCTTCATCATGCCTAAGAAACCCTTGAATGTTCTTAAAAATTTATTGTCGGGAATTGATGACGCGGTAAAAATTGAATTTAATAAAACAAATGCCTTATTTAGTTTTGGAAATATTAATCTTGTTTGCCGTTTAATAGATGGAAAATATCCAAATTACGAAGCCGTAATTCCAAAGCAAAATCCAAATAAATTAACCATCGACAGAAGCGCATTTTTAGGTGCTTTAAAACGCGTAAGTGTATTTTCAAATAAAGCAACTCACCAGATCCGCGTAAAGGTTACGGGAAGCCAGTTGCGTGTTAGTGCTGAAGATCTTGACTTTGCCAACGAAGGCCACGAGCTGTTGACTTGTACATATGTAGGAGAAGACATGGAAATTGGTTTTAACTCGCGTTTTTTAATGGAAATGGTGAGCAATCTTGAATGCGATGAAATTGTGCTTGAAATGAGCGCGCCAAACCGTGCAGGAATTATCTTACCAAACAATAACGCTAATCCTTCGGAAGACGTATTAATGCTGGTGATGCCGGTAATGCTTAATAATTAATTCAGTTCTAAATTATATAACTTAAAAACAAAAACAACATGATGCATTTCAATTGGTACATTCTTTTTTTAGCAGCCCTGGTTCCATTATTTATTGGCTTTATCTGGTATAACCCGAAAGTCTTTGGTAATACCTGGATGCGCTTAAGCAATACGCCGGCTCCGGAAGCGGGCAAAGGCCCGAACATGATTCTTGTTTTTAGTTTATGTTACGTATTGTCGTTATTAGTTGCAATGGCTTTAATGTCAATTACCATTCATCAGTTTTCAATGTTTGGTATTCTGGCTAACGAGCCTGGCATGAAAGACCCGAATTCTGAATTAATGCAAATGGTGAACGGTTTCATGGCCAAATACGGATATAATTTCCGCACCTTTAAACACGGAGCTTTTCATGGAACAATAGCCGGAATAATGATTGCATTGCCGGTGATTGGTACAAGTGCCATGTTTGAACGCAGAGGATTTAAGTATGTTGCCATAACAGCGGGCTACTGGATAGTATCTATGGCTATTATGGGCGGCATTATATGTGCTTGTCTTTAATCAAAAAATAAACTGAGAAAGCGCAGGAGACATCCTGCGCTTTTTTATTTTATACCAAAATAAATTAACTGTGAATATTTGGAAAACCCTTGCACTTTTTTTCGGACTGTTGACCATTGGCGCCATACAGGAAATTCACAGAGTCAGCACTTCGCTCGATGAGGATATTGCTGAAAACAGAAATTCATTAATTGTGATTGGAATAGTTTTGACTTTAGTGTTTACATTTCTAACACTATTCTTTTGGAAAAAAAGTAACTCTAAAAAATTTCTTTGATTAAGAAATTATTAAAATTAAAGAGCAAGTTCAATAGTTGGGTCCCAGAATAATTTTTCAAAGTCAACAACCTTATCATTTTTTATTTTAATTTTTTCTTTTTCAAGTAACTCCTGCATTTGATAAGGATTTTCAAAGTGATGTTTGCCCGTGAGCAGGCCTACTCTGTTTACAACCCTATGGGCGGGAACCTTAGGTTTAACCCGATGAGCCCCATTCATCGCATAACCAACAACACGGGAAGATCCTTTAGCGCCAAGATAAACGGCAATGGCGCCATAACTCGTCACTCTTCCTTTAGGTATTAAACGCACCACCTGGTATACCATTTCAAAAAAATCTTTGTTAGCCATGGATTATAAAAATACAAAATATTTAAGCGACGATTTTGCCGTAAATTTTTTACGATTACACTGATTTAATTATTTACATTCTGTGAGGTCGCAATTTTTTCCCTTTTTTAGTAATCTGTCAATGTTTGCCGCAGATGTTCAGCGATATAAATATTATTACACTTCGAAATCTGTTAGCGGATTTACCAAATCACATTTTGATATTTTTTTGCGATATCGCCATTATTGCATTTTAAAAAATTATATAATAAAAAACCCCGGAGAATATCCGGGGTTTAATTTTTTAATTAGTGTGCGCCACCATCATGTTCTCCTTCTTCAAGAGGAACGGTCTGCGGAACAAAGTCTCTTAATTTGCCGGGCTTACTGTAGTCATACGACCAACGGTGTACTTCGGGCAATGCGCCAGGCCAGTTTCCGTGTATATTAGCCATTGGTGTAGTCCACTCAAGTGTGTTGGAGTTCCATGGATTTTGAGGTGATTTTTCTCCGCGGAACATACTATAAAAGAAGTTGAACAAAAACACACCTTGTGCAAGGGCACCAATAATTGCACAAATAGTTACTATTTCATTAATATCCACCAGGTTATCAAACATTGGGAAGTTACTGTTGGTATAATAACGACGCGGTACGCCTGCCAATCCTAAAAAGTGCATTGGAAAGAACACCCCGTAAGCACACACGAACGTTAACCAGAAATGCACGTAACCCAGTTTCTTATTAAGCATTCTGAGAAACATTTTAGGGAACCAGTGATACACACCGGCAAACATACCAAAGATGGCACTTAAACCCATTACAATGTGGAAGTGAGCAACTACAAAATAAGTATCGTGAACATTGATATCTAAAGTTGAATCCGCTAAAATAATACCTGTAACTCCACCTGTAATAAATGAAGAAACCAAACCAATAGAAAACAACATGGCCGGAGTGTATTGAATATTACCTTTCCAAAGTGTAGTAATGTAGTTAAACGCTTTTACCGCTGAAGGGATTGCAATTAATAAAGTAGTAAACACAAATACCGAACCTAAAAACGGGCTCATACCAGTCATAAACATATGATGTCCCCATACAATAAAGGACAGAAAACCAATGGCCAACATGGAGCCAATCATTGCACGGTACCCAAAAATAGGCTTGCGTGAATTAGTGGCGATAATTTCTGAAGTAATACCTAATGCTGGTAATAATACAATATAAACCTCCGGATGACCCAGGAACCAGAATAAGTGTTCAAATAAAATCGGACTACCGCCGTTTGCATCCAAAGGACGGCCGCCAATATAAATATCTGACAGGTAGAAAGAAGTGTTAAAGCTTCTGTCCATTATCAATAAAGCAACACATGAAACTAATACAGGGAAAGATAAAACACCAAGAATAGCAGTAATTAAAAACGCCCAGATAGTTAACGGCATTCTTGTCATGTGCATTCCCTTTGCTCTTAAGTTAATGATGGTGATAATGTAGTTCAAGCTTCCCAATAAAGAGGAAACAACAAATAAAGTCATTGATATTAACCATAAAGTCATTCCTAATTTAGATCCGGGAATCGCTTCAGGCAAAGCCGATAATGGAGGATAAATTGTCCACCCTGCAGAAGCCGGTCCATCATCAATAAAACACGAACCTAACATAATACAACTGGAAATAAAGAAGAACCAGTATGAAAGCATGTTTAAGAATCCTGAAGCCATATCACGCGCGCCAATCTGGTAAGGAATTAACAAGTTACTGAATGTACCACTTAATCCACCCGTTAATACGAAAAACACCATGATTGTACCGTGAATAGTAACAAGGGCAAGATACATATCCGGACTAAGAATGCCGTCTTTAGCCCATTTGTCGCCAAGAATAGCGTTTACAAAAGCGAATTTTTCTCCCGGCCATGCTAATTGCATGCGGAAAATAACGGACATGGTCATTGCTACAACAGCCATTATCACCGCAGTTATTAAAAACTGACGTGAAATGGTTTTGTGATCCATACTAAAGATGTATTTGCTCACAAAACTTTGTTCATGATCATGATCGTCATGACCATGAACATGATCATGATGTACGAGGTGTTGGTTTTCCAGTGCAGTATTTTTTTCAGAATCCATGTCTATCTCTATTTAATTATTTTTATTTTTTTTCAGCTACAGTTTTCACTGCTTTTTGTTTAGCTAACCAGGCATTATAATCTTTTTCGGAATCAACAACAATATTTCTTTGCATGTTATAGTGAGAAGCCCCGCAAATTTTGTTACATAGTAAAAGGTAATCAAAAATAACAGCATCTTTGTTTTCTTTAGCGCGTTGTCTGTTAATTCCATCCATCATTTTAATTGTATACGGATCTTTACGCATTTCTTCGGTAGTTTTAGTAGGCTTAAACTTGAAGTAAGTGATCATTCCCGGAACGCAGTTCATTTGCGCGCGGAAATGAGGTAAATAGGCGCTGTGAATTACATCACGCGAACGCATTTGCAATTCAATTTCTCTTCCAACCGGAATATGGATATCGCCTTTTACAATGATGTCGTCATTTCCAACAACATCAGATGTATCCATACCAACTGAATTAGCGCCGCTGATTTGTCTATAATCCGTTGAACCCAATTTTCCGTCTTTACCCGTGTATCGCGCAGTCCAGTCAAATTGTTTGGCATATAATTCAATTACAATTTTATTCGGATCTTTTGACTCATCTGTAATTTCATTCCAATACTTTAAACCAAAAATAATTACAACTGCAAGAACGATTGCCGGAACAACGGTCCAGGCCATTTCAAGACGTGTGTCATGAGGAAAGAATTTAGCCTGAGTGGCAGTATTACCACGGTATTTGTATGCGTAATAAAAAAGGAAAAAGTTAGTTACGAAAAATACAAAAATGATAAGGTACATGTTCCAATCCCAAAGAGTATCTATTAAGGTTCCGTGCTCAGAGGCAGCCGGTGGAAGAGAACGGTCGATCCAACGATTAATCTGCCATATAAAAAACAGGAAGAAAAAAATCATGAATAACAACATGGCTTTTCCCATCATGTTATTGTCAGAGTTGGTAATTCGCCACTCGTTGGTTTTCTTTAAACCACGGCTTAATTCGATGATCCTTAATAATTGATGTCCCGCAATTATTAATAAAACTATGGCTAATATTACTAAAAAATTCATTTTTATCTAAGTTTTGTATTTCTAAATTCTATTTCAAATAAACTAAAATCTTCTTTCCTGATTCCACCCCTTCATTAGGTTGAATGATGTAAACTTTCCTGTAAGAATGGGTGATTTTTTACAAGAAGAGGCGCCTTTGTCAAAGCGTTAAGTACTACATGGATAAATAATCCAAGGAAGAAAAAGAATGTTCCGAACTCCATCCAGCTTAGTCCTGTCCAGCTATGTCCAACAGTTCCGGGCATAACTATCATGATTAAATCTAAATAATGTCCTATAAAAATAATTGTTCCAACAAACATCAGGAAAAAGAAATTGCGTTTACAGTCACGACTCATCAGCATTATCATCGGGAAAGCAAAATTAACAAACAATACAGTCCACATTAATGCTTTGTAACTTTCCCAACGTGTTTGGAAATACTGAACCTCCTCAGGAATATCAGCATACCAGATAAGCATGAATTGAGAGAAGTATAAGTATGTCCATAGGAAAGAGATGGCGAACATCCATTTACCCATATCATGAATAGTGCTCTCAGTAACATATTCCAGGTAACCTAATTTTTTCATCCAGATAACCAGAACAGTTATTGCTACTATTGCGCTGATCCACATTCCGGAAAAGATATACCATCCAAATAAAGTGGAAAACCAGTGTGTATCAATGCTCATTAACCAATCCCAGGATGAAGTGGAAGAAGTAACAGCGAATAAAACCATAAACCAGGCGCCTAATTTTATATTCTTCCAGTGGTAGCTATTGTTAACATCAATATCAAGCTTGTCGGCTTCAATGGAGTTTGAACGTAATTTAAAAGTAAACCATAACCAGCCGGCCATGTAAAGAATTGTTCTAACCCACCAGAAACCGCCGAAATATCCAATTTTAGCGGCTATAACAGCATCGTAATTCGGACTGTTTGGATCAGCGATTCCATCAGCCATCCAATGATACATATGATGACCATGAAACTGACCGATAACAAATAATAAAAGCATAAAACTTAAACCCCAGGGAAGATACATCATTACCGCTTCAATAACACGCTTGATAGTTGTAGACCATCCAGCCTCTGCCGCGTATTGCAAGCCAAGGAAAAATGCTGCAGCTAACGCTAAAGCCATAAAGAAAAAAGATCCGGTAAAAAGATTACTCCACGCGCGGGTGCCTGCATGATAGTGCTCTTCATGATTTTCTTTATCCATTATAAACATCAAAATTATTGATATTAATCCAATACCCATGAGGATAAAGGAGAACATTCTTGCTCTTGATGGAACTGTAAAATTTAATTTATCGATATTCATAAGTTTGTCTTTTTGTAGTCTCGCTGTCTTATAATATTAATGTTGTTTTGAAGCCGCCGTTGGTGTTGCTGCTGCAGTGGTTTTAGTGCTGTCTGCGGCCGCAGTTTCTTTTGGTCCTTGTAATTTCTGCACAAAATAAACAAGTTTCCAACGCTCTTCCTGTGTAAGCTGACTGGCATGCTGCCCCATTAAACCTTTACCGTAAGTAATGGAATGAAATATTTTTCCTTCAGGTAAATTTTTAAGCGTACCATTATATGCAGGTGGCGCACCCGGAAGTTTTTGTCCTACTTTACCATCACCTAAGCCTGTTGCACCGTGGCAGTGAACGCAAAACTTACCGTAAATAATTTCCCCTTCTTTTTCGTATTCCTCACGTGAGTTCGCCGTTAAAGGGTTTTTTAAAGACTCTCCTGCTTTGCTGTAACCTTCGGCTGTATTTTCATAGTTATAAGGTAAATAACCTCTTGCTACAGTTCCTTTAACAGGTTGCTTGGCATTCATTTCCAATTGCCCGTCAACCATGTGTGTTTGATAATATTCTAAAGACGGTGAGCGATACATGTCGGGCATAAATTCAACGCCCGGACTGTTTTCGTCTCTTTTTCCGCAAGATGTAAAACCGGCCAGTACCAAACCCGTTAAGGCAGAGGCAAAAGCAAATTTTATGGTTCTATAATGTTTTCTCATGATAAAAATACTAATGGGTTTCTTCTAATACGTATGCAGGCGGCACTACAAAAGAACCCCTGTGATTCACTTCTTCAGCACCGCTGTTTTTAAGAATGTCCTGTGCCTTTACTAATTGAGCGTCATTTAACTCAAGGTCAATTAAAAACTTATCATCTGTAGTGCGCGGATCAGGATTCTTGGCTTTAGCGCCAGGCACCAACCAGCAACGTAGAAAATACGTTAAGGCCATACCGTGAGCAGCACAGAATACCGTTGCTTCAAACGTAATAGGAATAAAAGCAGGCACAGCAAAATAATAAGCCCAGGTTGGTTTACCACCAATATCATTTGGCCAATCGTGCACCATCATGTACCACATCATTAATGTAGCCAGGGAAGTTCCTGTAATTCCATATATGAACGCGCAAATAGCGATACGGGTACGTGGAATTCCGATGATTCCGTCGATACCGTGTATTGGCATTGGCGAATACACATCTTTAATTCGGATACCTGATGCTCTTAACTTTTTACAAGCTTCCAGCATTGGTACTTCGTCGCCGAAAACGCCATGGATTTTGTGTTTGTTTGTTGCAGTTGCTTCCATTTATTTCTAAATTCTAATACTTATTAATGATGACCGTGTGCCGTAACTTCAGCAGAAGCTTTTTTCTGTGATTCGCCCGACTGTTTCAAAATTGTTTTTAATTCTGCCTGCGCAATTACAGGGAAATAGCGTGAGAAAAGAAGGAAGAACGTACCGAACATCCCAATAGTTCCAACAAAAATTCCAATATCAATGAAAGACGGAGTGTAAGTATTCCAGGTTGACGGCAGATACGTACGACATAGGGTTGGAACGATAATTACGAAACGCTCGAACCACATACCTATATTTACCACAATAGAAAGAATGAAGGTTGCAAGGATAGATGTACGTATCTTTTTAAACCAGAATAACTGAGGCGATAAAACGTTACATGACATCATGATCCAGTAACTCCAGGCCAAAGGACCTGTTGCACGGTTTAAGAAAGCGTATTGTTCCCATTCAACACCTGAATACCAGGCTACGAATAATTCGGTAAGATAAGCTACACCTACAATTGATCCGGTAACAATAATTACAATGTTCATGTACTCAATGTGTTTAATAGTTACATAAGACTCTAACCTGTAGATTTTACGAACCACCAGCATGAGTGTTAATACCATCGCGAAACCTGAAAATACCGCACCCGATACGAAATACGGAGGGAAAATAGTGGTATGCCATCCCGGAACTACGGAAGTAGCAAAGTCAAAGGATACAATGGAGTGAACCGAAAATACAAGTGGTGTTGATAAACCCGCAAGAACTAAAGATACTTCTTCGAAACGGCTCCAGTGACGGGCACTTCCACCCCACCCTAAGGATAGGATCCCGTACATTTTTTTCTGCCATGGTTTAATCACACGGTCACGGATCATTCCAAAATCAGGAACTAAACCAATATACCAGAACACGATTGAAACCGTTGCATAAGTTGATACCGCGAAAACGTCCCATAATAAAGGAGAATTAAAGTTTGGCCATAAAGAACCAAATTGATTTGGTAAAGGAAATAACATGTAATCTAACCAAGGACGGCCGGTGTGTAAAGTTACAAAGATGGCCGCGCAAAGTACAGCGAAAATGGTCATGGCTTCAGCAGAACGGTTAATTGCCATGCGCCATTTCTGACGGAATAATAATAATACAGCGGAAATTAAAGTACCAGCGTGACCAATACCAATCCACCAAACGAAGTTAGTGATATCCCAGGCCCAATCCACACCATTGTTACTTCCCCATGAACCAATACCAACACCGATAGTATAAGCCAAACATCCTATACCCCATAAAAAACAAAGGGCGCAAACTGTTATTAAGGTATACCAGCCACGTGCTGCTTTTCCTTCAATTGGAGCAATAATATCGTCACTAATATTTCGGTATGTTTTACTACCTAATATTAAGGGGATCCTGATTTCCGATTCTGCGTGCATATTATCTTATTAAATTTTGTTCTTAAATAATTTTATGAATGTTTCCCAGCCTTTTCAGCTTCGTTATTCTTTGTTACTTTAGGTTGTTCATGATGAATCATTTCTTCTTCCTGGTTTCTAACCTTAACCATATAAGAAGTTGTTGGTTTAACACCTACATCTTCCAGTAAGAAATATGTTCTTTCATTTTCTCTTAATTGGGCAACTTCAGATTCTTTATCGTTCAAATCACCAAAAACAATAGCACCTGTGGAGCAAGCCATTTGACAAGCCGTTTTAACCGCGCCGTCTTTCAATGGCATACCTTCTTTTTTGGCGGCTAATTTTCCGGCTTGTAATTTCTGAACGCACATTGAACATTTTTCCATAACACCACGGCTACGAACAACTACGTCAGGGTTTAACACCATGCGGCCCAATTCCTGTTGTGCTGGATTAACATCCGCAAACCAATCGTTGGCATTATAATTAAACCAGTTGAAACGACGTACCTTGAACGGACAGTTGTTAGCGCAATAACGCGTTCCGATACAACGATTATAAGTCATCATGTTTAAACCTTCAGAGCTGTGACTGGTAGCCAATACCGGACAAACAGTTTCGCAAGGCGCGTGATTACAGTGCTGACACATCATCGGCTGGAAAGTTACCTGCGGGTTGGCAGATGGATTTTCCATTTCAATGTACATTTCCTTAGTTCCTTTGTGTTCTTCCGCCCCTTTTGTTTTGTTCATGTCTGAACTATAGTAGCGGTCGATACGCAACCAGTGCATATCACGAGTTTTGGAAACCTCAACTTTACCTACAACAGCCACGTTATTTTCAGATGTACACGCAATAACACAGGCACCGCAACCAAAACAAAGGTTCATATCGATACTCATTCCCCATTTATGACCAGGGCGTGGATACGCGTCCCAAAGGTCAACCTGGTTTACATTCTTTTTACCGCCACCATGCACCGGAAGTTCGGTAGGTGGGTTCCAGTATTGTTTATCGTTAGCTTTAAATTCTTTTAATGAAACTTCGCGTAACAAAAATTCTTCACGACCCATGATGGTGTGTTGAATTTGTGTTGCGGCAAAGCGGTGAGTATCGCCGGTGTCCTTAACACTAACATTCGTTACAATTGGCTGAATGGTATCATTCATCATTGTTAAGAATGGGAAAGCATTAACACCAACACCATGTGCCACTTTCAACGACTCTGCTGTTCTGCCATAACCCAGTGCAAGACCAATAGAACCTGGTGCCTGACCGGGCTGAGGGTATACAGGAACCTTAACCGTAACACCGTTAACAGTTAAATCAACAATGCTGCCATCAATATCCTGACGTAACATTTCACTAAGTCCTAACGTTTTCACATCAATCGGACTCATGGTAATATAATTGTCCCAGGTTACTTTAGAGATAGGATCCGGTAATTCCATTAACCATGGGTTATTGGAATAATTACCATTACCTAAACCAACTTTTTCGTAAACAAATAATTCCATTGAAGCTCCATTGGTGGAAGTGTTCATTGGAACCGTTTTAACCGAAGTAGCCATTGCTGCTGCTTTGTTATAATCAGCGGCAGGAGTGTTTTCTGAAGCTGTAAGAGGTTCAGTAGTTTTTTTATGTTCTTCCGTTTTATGCTCTTCTTTTTTATGCTCTTCATTATGAACAGCAGAAGAATCAGAGGCAATATGAGCGGCAACACCTGCCATCACAATACCTGTAGAATCATGAGTTAAAGGTGTAACAGCGGCATCCTTGTGCACGGAAAATTTTACAGCTCCATCATGCAGGGCATTAGCCCAGAAGCTTGTAAAGTCCATGAATTTACCCTGGTTAGGAAACACACGGTTATTCCAGTATCCTTGTAAATACGTTAAATATTCTGTTTTTACGCCTGACCATTTTAACAAGGTGCTTTGAAACTGACGAGTACCTTCATGACGTGGTTGTGCAAAAATTGGATTTACGGTAGGTTGCTGAAGCGTGAACATTCCAACTTTTGGATTGGCATCACCCCACGACTCTAAATAATGATGATCAGGACAAATAATATCAGCCATTGCAGCTGTTTCATCAAGAACCTGAGCAAAAGAAATCTTTGTTGCTACTTTTCTGTAAGCATCTGCAAACTTTAAAGAAGCAGGAGCAGTATAAACCGGATTACAATTGTAAGTCATTAAAACATTTACTTTTCCGGCAGCCATATCCGCTACTAAATCAGCAAATTCTTTATCGTCACTTTGTTTTAAATTTAAATGATTTTCAACATCTACAGTTTTTCCGTAGTTGTCGAGCATTTTATTGATACCGTTAATTAAAGTTTGAACGCCTTCATCGTTAACCCCTGAAACCACAAGTGATTTACCTTTGTTATCAATTAATTTAGCGGCAATCTTTTTAATTGCTTTAACAGCTTCCTGATTATCAATTTTTTCATTAGCTGATACTCTTGCATTAGAAGTTCCTGAAGCTATCTCATTAAACAAGGCTGCAGTTACTTTTCCTAATTCGCTTGGCTTAACCATGTAACGGTAATCAGCATTGGCACCTGTTAATGACATGTTACTTTCAAAGTGAAAGTGCTGGCTCATTTCAGGATTTTCCTTGCTTACTTTACGGTTTTTAGCGTATTGTTTGGAGAATTCTTCCCCGGTGATCCAGTTTCCTAAGAAATCGCAGGCAATACCTACAACGATTTTAGCTTTACTGAAATCATATGAAGAAACAACAGACTTGCCAAATACGTTCTTGTTTGCTTTTGTTAAAGCATTGTAAGAGATAGCATCGTAAGTGATGTGTTTTGTATTGGAATATTTGGAAGTAAATTCCGCTATCACCGCTTTTGTAGAAGGACTGATAATTGTAGAAGTAAGGATCCGGATAACTCCGCCGTTTAACGCCGCTGCAACTGCATCGTCAGCAGTTTTCCATGTTGCATCTTTTCCTTTAACAACAGGGCCGCGTAAACGAGCGCCATCATAAAGCCCTAATACCGAAGCCTGAACGCGGGCATTGGTACCGCTATGTGTTAGCCCGTTAAGATCGTTACCTTCAATTTTAATCGGACGGCCTTCGCGCGTTTTTACTAAAATAGCAGAGTAATCATGTCCGTCGTAAAAAGTAGTAGCATAAAAATTAGCTACACCAGGGGTTACCTCTTCGGGTTTTATAAGATAAGGAATGGATTTAATAACGGGAGTTTCACATGCCGCCAAAGCCACAGCAGCAGTTGAAAAGCCCATTACCTTTAAGAAATCGCGTCGCGAGGTTCCTCCGGCAGAGGCATCGTCACTGCTTAAAAACTCATCCATCGGAAGAGATTCAGCAAACTCGTTCTTATGCTGCTCTTGAAACTCGGGGCTGTTGTGAAGTTCCGGTAAGCCTTTCCAGTATTTTTTTGACATAGACATTAGTTATATAATTCTTATACCTTTTTTAATATTAATAGTGACATTTAGCGCATTCCAATCCACCGATTTTTTCAACCGTAAATTTTACATCGTACTGCCCTGCATATTTTTCTTTTAAAGCTTTATGCAAACGGTCATAGTATGCATTACCCTGCATGGCCACTTCTGTTTTGCGGTGACATTCAATACACCACTTCATTGTTAAAGGAGCTTTTTGCTCGGCAATTGTCATTGATTTTACATCACCATGACATGTTCCGCATTCTATTTTTCCAACAACAACGTGCTGTGAGTGATTAAAATAAACATGGTCAGGTAAATTGTGAACTTTGATCCATGTTAAAGGATTTGATTTAGACTCATCATAAGTTCCTTTTTGAGGATCGAAACCTGCAGCTTCATAAATTTTACCAATTTCCTTATCACCATATTTAGGACCTTTTTGAATTCCCTTGTGGCAGTTCATACACACGTTAACAGTAGGAATTCCGGCGTGACGTGACTTTTCAACTGAGTTATGGCAATACTGACAGGCAATTTCGTTATCTCCCGCATGTAATTTGTGAGAAAATTTAATTGGTTGTTCAGGCCTGTACCCTCTTTGAGTTTTCCAGTCATAATAAACACCAATTTTATAACAGGCATCCCAGCAGGATTTCATGCCAATAAACCCAATGATAATACATAACACACCTACAAACCTACGGTGACCACTGATCCACTGACGTGATTCCTGCCAGAAAGTAATCTCCGGCTCTTCAGGTTTTCCTTCTGCACGGTTAGCCGCGTTTTGCATAGAAGTTCTAACACTGCGGAAAGCACCAAGTAAAATAGCGAGAATAACAATGGAACCAAGGATCAGATAAAGAGGCTCGATTTGCGCGCTTCTTTCTTTAGATTCCGCTCCTACTTCAGGAACAGTTGACGTAGAGTTTAAGCCGGGAGCATCAACAGGAGGAGCTTTCAGGAAAGCAATAATAGCGTCAACATCTTTATCATTCAATTGTCCTTCAAAAACATTCATGGATTGTTTGTTGTTCTCCATAAAAATTTTATTCGCATATGGATCACCGCTTTTAATAACTTTTTCGTTATTCAAAATCCATTTGTGCATCCAATCGCCCTTAGGAGCCCTGTCAAATACACCTTTTAAACCCGGACCGGTAATTTTTTGATCGCTGTGGGAAGAGTGGCATTGCGCGCAGTTAGCCTTAAAAAGCTTTGCACCGTCTTGCGCGAAAATGTGTGAATTAAAAGCAAAAAGCGTGAAAATGGTTGTTATCAGGGCTTTTGCAGTAGTTCGGGCTATGTAGTTTTTCATATAAAAATGAGAAATATTCAATTGTTTATCTGCGTGTTTATGACAAAATCATGACATTAAACGATGGCAAATTTAACAGAAGATTAAGAACTAATGGGGGTTTTTTTGTTTTTTTTTAACACAAGATATAATTTATAATGATTCTAAATAAGAAGAGAACTCTTTGTGTCAATTAGTCTTAAAGAAGTAAAGTTTTGTCGAAGAAACAAGAAATGATCTTTTTTACAAGTCTGCTAAAAACTAAAATTACCCCTTTCTGAACTCAATATAAAAGCGGGTTCCTTTATTAACTTCGGATTCAAAGTAAATATTACCTCTGAAGTTGGTCATAATGTTTTTTACCATTGCCAAGCCTAACCCCGATCCTGTTGTCTTGGTGGTAAAATTAGGTTCAAATATTTTATCCCGCAAATTTTCGGCAATGCCGCAACCGTTATCTTTAATAAGTATAACGTAAAGGTTATCTCTGTCTTCAGCGCTAATATTAATTTTCGGCTCATCAACATCCTCGGTGGCATGTATGGCATTTTTAATCACGTTATTAAATACCCTTAGGGTTTGTTCTTTATCACCAAGCACCCACATTTCTTCCGCGGGCAGTTCAATAGAAATTATACCATGCCTGTTCTCATTAAATAAATTTACTGTTGAATAAATCAGCTCAGTTAAATTCACGGTTTTTAAATTGGTTTCGGGCAGTTTGGCAAAGTTGCTGAATTCCGTCGCTATTCCCGCAAGCGCGTCAATCTGTTCAATAATACTTTTACTCGCCGTTTCAAATTTTTCATTAAAACCGGCCGGATTATTTTTCATTAAATGCTGCAGATATTGCAAATTTAATTTCATGGGCGTTAAGGGGTTTTTTATCTCATGTGCCACTTGTTTTGCCATTTCCCGCCATGCACTTTCACGCTCATTCTGCGCCAGTAAATTAGCACTGTGCTCCAGTTTTAACAGCATGTTATTGTATTCACTTACGAGCTTACCAACCTCATCGTCGCTCGACCAGTTAATGGTTTCGTTTTGTTTGCCTAAAGTGATGTTTGAAATTTGCTGCTTAATTAAACGCAGGGGTTTAGTAATGTATCCCGCAAGAATTAAACCGGCCAGAATACTTATCACAAACAAAATCACATACACATTTATTAGTGCGCTGATGATGCCCGAAAGTTCATTGGCCAGATCACTCTGTTTGGCAAAATAAGGTAAGTTCACAAAACCAAGAAGTTCTTTATCAGGGTTAAACACCGGTGTATACAACGATAAATATTTTAATGTTCCCGCTTTTTCTGTATCGGAAAAAGCGGAAACTTTATTTTCCTTTAAATTAAAATACGCCTTTGGGTTGGCCAGCGTGGCCGCAAGTCCTTTTTCATAAAGTCTTGGCTGACTCGTATTAAAAAGGTGGCCGCTTTTATCAAACAGACTGATATCGGTATTAAACAAATGTGTTAATTCTTTTAATTTTAAATTAACAAGCTCTTTTTGAGAAGAGGAAAATAACTCTTCGGGCTTGAACTGAGCGCTGAGTTCATTAATAATGGTTTGTGTTTTTTCCTGGAGCTGTTTAATGTTATCTGCCTCAAACTGTTTAGAAACCAGGTTCCCGGAGGTAATGCCTACCGCCGACATAGCCAGTAACAGTAAAACGATAACAATAGTTTGAATTCTTCTGGTAAGTGAAGCGTTTTTAAAATTTGCCGTAAACAACCAGGCATACAGATAATAACACATGAAACTAATGATCGAAAAAAACAAAAACAAATACGAGTTGTAGGTAAATCTGTAATTCCAGTCTTTCGCTTTTTTACTTATAATGATGTGAGTGGATTCATCGGGCGCATAATAATGATGAACATATTCTTTATTAGAATTAGCAAGGGCCGTAGAATCGCGATAATAAAAAGGATAATTAAAATCGCCGTAACGGTTCGTGTTTTGATCAGAGCGGTAAACCGCGTAGCTGGCATTTTTTAAATCTTCATGCTTTTGTTGCGATTGGTCCAGTAAAAGATCGGGGAAACTTCCAAGTTCTTCAAACTGCTTGGGCTCTAATAAAACATACAAATTTTTTTGATCGAGCTTAATTTTACCGATATAGCGTGAGTTTTTTTTATACGCTTTCACAAAAAACAGTTCAGAATAAAAAGTAGAGTCTGAATTAAACTTTATCTGATCCTCAAAAAAACCTTCGTTTAGCAAAATTGGCTGAGCAGGATTTAATAAGGGCCTACAGTCTTTATCAAACATCGAAAATTCAATATTGTACCTGTTAAAATAGCCGCTGAAATATTTTTGCTTCAAAAGTGAAGCGATTTCTTTTTCACTTTCCGGCAAAAAATTTATAAGAATTTTTAATTTTTGATCCTGTTTTATTTTGCCGGGTAAACTGGAAAACTCAGTCTCCAGTAAAGGATCCTGTCGTTCGCTGAGATTATAAGATAATTCTTTGAGATTCTGCTTGTCATCCTTATCAATATAATAATTAAAAAAACCTGATGTTATTGCCGACATAACTAGAATAAGCACACCTAAACCAAGCGACAATTTCTGAAACTGAAACTTTACCAACAGATATAAAACCAGCGCAAATAACACCGGCCAAAGGTCCTGGATCCATGTATCCATCGGAGAAACCACATGAACAAGCAAACACAGAAAACCATTAAGCAACATAAACAAAATAAAATCTAAAGCCGATTGTTTATTAAAAAAACTGCTTGTGCGATATAAGGCTACAAATAAGGCGAGTGAGTTAAAAACAATGCAAAGCACACCTATAAGTGCGGCCCAGCTAATATTAAAAACGCTTAAAAAATCGAATGAAAGCGTTGAATTTATCACCAGACTTTTAACAGCGTGATTGAATTGCCACAGAATAAAAAAAACAAGAATGAACAGGGCAGGAAACTGTATCTTTCTTTCAGCACTGTTTTTAAAAACCGCGAATTTAATGTGAAAGGCCACCGCTAAATAAAGAAGCGCTATGGAATTATACAATACATCCGCAAGACTGGTGTTCATAAGGGATTCGGCGTTGGCAAACAAACGAAGGTTATATAAAAAAGTTGAGGATAAAAGATCGGGCTTTACCGCAATTAAAAATTTAAAAATGATTAAAGGCGAAATAATTATAAGCAGGTTGGCATACGTGCTCTTACGCTTAAAAAAAACAAGAAGCGCAATTAGCAGCGAAAGAAATCCAGCTAAAAAAATGAACGCGCAAAACTGGCTTATCTTTTCATTAAAATAGTTTTCTTCAGTACCTTTTAAATAAAAAGCGGGGCCTTCATTTAACTTAACTGCGTACCTTGTGTTCTTATCGGTAATTTCTATTTCCGAAGGAATTTCCGTCCATTCCAGAAATTCATTTTTTAAATAATTATTTTGAAGATCATATTTCGGCTTCACAAGGCATAAGGCAAACGCCGTAACATTACCGTCTTTAATCTTTGAACATAAATAATAACCATGTTTTAACTTTAAAACGCTTTTATTATTTCTAACGGTTTTAATGTCATCATCAATGGGTAACTGCGCGTTGTTCCAAAATATCAATGAATCATTTCTGAATAAATACAGTCCTATTGCCTGTTTGGTGAAAGCATCAAAAAAGAAAGAGTTCGTGGAGGGTGTTGTGCTTTTTACCAAGGTGTTTAAAAGCAGCTGAGATTCGTTAGCTTTTGTCCTGAGTTTATCGGTTGCGTTTTCGGCAACGCGCGTAAGAGAAACTGAAAAAAAATTATTTATGGCAAAGGCGCTAACAATAGCAATGATGCTTAAAGCAATGACAAGCTTGTTAGTTTTTGGATTTAACATGAATGAAGCAAATTAAGAAAAATAATGTGAAAAATGCTAAAATTTATGTTTTGTGATGTTCATATTGAGGTTATATTTGTATTTTGCAGATATTATAATTTATGGCACAACCCTCAAAATCACTAAAGCAGCCAACATTTCCGGAGCTGACTCACAAGTTTAAGTACTTCACATTTTTAACGCACAAGATGGCAATGATTCTTGTAGGTATTGTGGGCTTCACTTTTTATATCACTTCAATTAACGGTGAATATGCACTTGACGATGGAATTATCATTCATCAGAACGACCATGTTATTAAAGGTTTCAGGGGAATACCCGGCATTTTAACCAAAGATGCTTACGAGAGTTTTTATCGCCGCATGTGTGCCACCGATCAATTGGCCGGAGGTCGTTATCGTCCTTTATCTGTTGTAAGTTTCGCCATTGAACAACAGTTTATTAATCCATACCGCACCGGACTTTATTATAAAGCTGAAGACTCAAATAAAAACGGAGTGCTTGATAAAGAGCAAACGAGTTACACCACACCATGCGGCAGGCCCGAAACAAATTACGAATACAATGATTATGTAGATGTTAACGGAGACAACATTGTGCAGGCCAACGAATGTTACCAGTGCTGGGATTTAAATAAAGATTTTAAAAATCAGTTTGATGAGGATTTGAATGTTGACGGTGTATTTAATGAAGTAGACTGCCAGGTTTACGGTGCCAAGCTCCGTCACTTTAATAATATCTGGACATTCGCCTTAGGTTGCATGTTTCTTTATCTGGTTTTCTCGCGTTACTTTTTCAGAACTAATCAGGATCTTGCTTTTCTTGCAGCCTTAATTTTCACAATGCATCCTATACACTCCGAAGCGATTGCAAACGTAAAAAGCCGTGATGAAATTTTTTCATTGATATTTGTCTCACTCACTTTCCTCTACTCCTTTAAATACCTTGAAAGCCGCAGAGGGGCCGATTTGTTCTGGGCAGCGGTGATGTTCCTTCTCGCGCTTTTATCAAAAGAATATGCCATCATGCTGCTTATTCTTGTTCCTTTAGCTGTTTATACTTTTACTGAGAATGACATTGATCTAAAAGAATATTTTACCAGTAAATTAGCTTTACGCATTGGTGCAGTTCTTGGAGTTGCCCTTATCGTTTTCATCATCCATAAAAAAGTAGTGGATGAAATGGATACTTCAAAACTAATAAAGCGAAGCATAAGTTTTATAGCTTTAATAGGATTGTGTTACCTGGCTCTTAAACGTGTAAACGAATCTGCTGCAATGAAACGCGCAAAAGAATTTGTTTTCACCAAAGAATTTAAAAACCTGCTCATCATTGCGATTGGATTTATAATCTGTGCCATGGCCATGTTGCTTTTAAAGAGAAACTTTGACATCAATGCTCAACCGGGGGCCAAGCCAATTCGCTCGTTCTGGTTTTTCCCGTTCCTGTACCTTGGCGTTATGGGTCTTGGGTTTTCAAAGGCTTTCAGGGAAAGTAAATTCGTAAACCTGATGAGCTGGTTTGGATTTGTAATGTTATTCTATTTAGGAATGCGTTTGGTGGCTGTGAAATTAAAGCCAGGAGTGCCGGATACAGAAATTTTAAATAACCCTTATTTACTGGCAGATGGCGAAGAGCGTTTTGCTACTAAAGCTTATGTGTTATTGAAATATCTGATACTTCAGTTTTTCCCGCATCCTCTTTCTTCAGATTACTCTTACAATACCATTGAATACCGACACTTTACAAGTTGGGACTTTATCCTTTCAATGATTGTTCATATAGGAATTGTTATTGGCGCTGTTTATTATACAATTAAAAAACATGTGCTTGGCTTTGCATTAATGACTTATATTTTATTTGCATTGCTTATCGGTAACGTTTTAATGGATATCGGCGCAACCATGGGTGAACGTTTGATCTTTCACTCTTCATTAGGATTCGCAATAGCTGTAGCATACCTTATTTTAAAAGGATTTGACAGAATTTCAGCCATGTCCTTTAATTTAAAAAGGGTGTCATTAATAGCCATAGTATTAATCGTTGGATTCTTGTTTGGTTGTAAAACATGGGAAAGAAATTACGACTGGAAAAATGACGTTACGCTCTTTTTAAAAGATGTTAAGACCATGCCAAACTCAGTATTGGTGCTGGGTAACGCCGGAGCCCGTTGGGTAGATCTTGCCGATACTAAAGAGGTTACGGGAATTCAGGTAGTTGGTCAGGACTCAAGCCGTTTTAATGATTATAATGGAACCTTAAAAATAACCGACGAAGAAATGAAGGCCGGCGGATTTAAAGATAAACGTGAAGCCGCATTATACCGTGGTATCGGATATCTGAAACATGCCATTGAACTTCACCCGCGGTACGTAAACGGTTATCTGAATTTAGGTTTGGCACATTTTAAATTACGCAAAGATTTTGAAGCATTGTATTATTGGAAGCTTGCAGAAAGGCTTTATCCGAACAACCCATATCTTCGCAATTATTACATTGTTTATTATAACGACCTGAAAAACCGCGGTGCTACTGCCTTTAATCAGGGTAAGATGGGCCAGGCCGCGCAGGAATATAATAAGTGTACCATTCTTGATCCATACAATCCTGAAGGATGGTATAATTTAGGCGGAGCATATTTTAATCAGCAAAAATACGCGCAGGCAAAAAAATGTTGGGAAAGAGCTTTACAGTTAAATCCTAATTACCAGGAAGTAAAACGCGTTTTACCGTTAATTACTCCGCAAATGATAGGGCAAGCGCCGGTTCAGCAAGTAATACCTCAGCCGGTTAACCGACATTAATGAGCTATTTTGTTGCGATAATTGCTCTGTTGTGTTTTACAGCAGGATCTGCTCAAACGTTGAATGATAAAGGAGGGGTAATGAATGTGGATACAATTGGCACGGAATCCAAATCGCTGAACTTATATAATTCGCCTCTTTACAGCGACAGCCTTGCCAGCAGTTTCTGCATTGTTATTAAACAGGAGGTGAAAGCGCATAAGCATTTAAATCATTGTGAACACGTGATTGTAAATGATGGCGAAGGGCAGATGAAATTGGCAGATAAAACATTTTCAATAAAGAAAGGGGATGTGATTTTTATTCCTAAAAATACGATCCACTCAGTGAAAAGAACCGGTGAAAAACCATTGAAGGTAATCAGCATACAAGCGCCTTTTTTTGATGGCAAAGACAGAATAATGATTGAAGAAAAATGAAGAAACTTATTTTATTAGCAACTACCCTTGTTCTTTCATTGAACACGCGCTCGCAGATTTTATACAGCAATAGTTTCGGGAACCTTAGTTTGCAAAATTATACCACGGTTGCCGGTGTTACACAATACACAACAGTTCCGGGAGGCCTAAACCTGATTAATGATGGTTTAAATAACAATATTGGCTCCTTATCAAATCCAAACAGTCCGTTTAATGTACCATCGTTACAAAGCATCGGCTGGGCAGTGGTTGCAAACTCAATTGAAAACGATACCTTTCTGGTTAGCACCAGCTGGCTGGATACTACATTGGTTGCAGACCGCTGGGTGATCACACCTTCTATTACCAACATCACTGGCAACACCGTTCTTACCTGGCTTGCCAAAAGTCCTGACCCTAATTATGCAGATGGTTATGAAGTATACGCTACCAATAAAACGGGGGCACTTGTAGCAGGTGACTTTACTATAGGCGATCGTTTGTTTGCCATCGCTGACGGACATATTGCGGGAGGCGGAGAAAAAAGCATATGGACAAGACATTCTGTTAACCTCGGATCCTTCGCCGGACAAGCACTTCGCTTTGCCTTCAGAAATAATTCTACCAACATGTATCAACTCTGGATTGATGACATTGAAGTAAAAACTTTGCCCTTAAGTCTTGATGGCGCACTCACTTCTGTTGAAACCGAAAAGTATATTCTCACTAACGCTTCGCACAGTGTTACCGTAACCTTCTCTAACGCGGCGGCGGCGGCCATTAACACCATTACCCTTAATTATCAATACGGAAATTCAACACCTGTTAGCCAGGTTTTTAATTTTATATATGGGCTCCAGTACGGACAAAGTTCAAAAATAACTTTTGCACTACCCTACTCTGTTTCATCGCCCGGATATTATCCAATTAAAGCATGGGCAAGTTTACCAAATAATGTAACCGATCAGAATATCACAAACGACACCATGTATACCTCTGTGACTGCGATGACATCATCACCACAAAAAAAAGTTTTGGTTGAACAATTTCTGAGCGCAAAAGATCCTGAAAGTCCGGACGCGCAGGAAAAACTACAGGCAATTCAGTCTTCCTCTGTTATTGTTGTTAATATTCATGATAATGATTCTTTAAAAGAAACTAATTCAACGGGAATACTTTCTTATCGGAAACAATATTCAACGGCTATGATAGACCGTACTTTTTATGATTCACTCGCAACAGCCGCCATTACAAGATCTTATTACGCCAAGAAAATAAATCTAGAACTTGCGAAAGCCACTCCGGTAACTGTAAGTATTCTTAATAAAACTTACAATTCTGTTACACGTCAATTAAGCTTTACAGTGAAAGGTGATTTTAGCGGCGAAGTGAAAGGGGATTACCGCCTTAACGCTTATCTGGTTGAAAATAATATTTCAGGAAATGCTTCTGATACCACGGTTAACGGATTTAATCAGTTAAGTAATTTTTACAACGTGCCCTGGTCACCTTATTATCAGAGAGGATATTTTTCTTTCGCTGAAAATTCATATGTTTTAAACGCGTGGCAATACAAGCAACAGCGTGTTTTGATTAATGCACCTGATGGCTCTTTTGGTAGTCCTGGAATCATTCCTCAAACCGGAGGCACACAGGGACAATCATACCAAACAAGTTATACGATTACATTGCCTTTACCGGCTAATGGTGTAAATAAATACAATCCTGACAATATTTACATAGTTGGTTTTGTATCGGAATTTAATGCGGATCCAAATAAAAGAAGTGTTTTAAATGTTGCGCAGGATAAATTAAACGGCAATCCGGAAGTTGTTGGAATCAATGAACATGCAACTCTCCATTCACTTTCTTTTTATCCTAACCCTACTAACGGAGTTGTATACTTCGCTGTTCCCGCCTCTGTTAAAAACTGTTTGTTAGAAGTGCGCGATCTAATGGGCAGATGTGTTTATAAAAACATAATTGTAAATCCAGAGTTTAAGGAACGTCTTGATTTATCTTACCTGCCTTCAGGAACTTACCTGATAAGTCTGCAATCGTCGACTATGACTTCCAGGAATAAAATTATTATTCAGAAATAAAAAGAAAGCTTTGGTGGGGGTGTAATACAATGATTCGTGCCAATTTTGAGTTTTTTAACTGACTACGGCTGGGTATAATGACAATTTTTTTGCCGATCAAAAAAAAACCAGTATCTTTGTAAAACCAAAAGCTGCGGATGTGGCGTAATGGCAGCCGCACCAGACTTAGGATCTGGCGCTTCACGGCGTGGGGGTTCGAGTCCCTTCATCCGCACAGGTAAATAAAAGGCAAAGCGAAAGCTTTGCTTTTTTTGTTTGTATAGTTTCGGAGCTGCTTCGCAACAATTAAACAAACAAAAAAACAACGTGCAGCAGCAGCCTTCTTTCATTTGCAACCGTGGGATCGCAAAGCCCCATGAGCAAGGCGAATAACCCTTCATTTGCACCGGTAAAAGAAACTGAATTGAAAGGTTCAGGTTTTTGTTTTTGGGGTTAATTTTTCAAAACCGTCTCTTTTCTCGCATTATCAAACCCATTTACAAACCTTTTTCTAATTTCACATATCGTTCTTTTACCAAATTCCTCCTCATCGCTCTTTTTCAGTATATTTTTAAATCCAACAACTGCTAATCTTACGCATCGCTATCAAATACAATTTCTTTTCTTAGTAGTAGTCACTGAAACTTCAAACTGATTTAAGCAAGTCACTAAAATCAGGGCAACTCATTCAAAATCAATTTTTAATGTTAAAATTGGCAGATATGGCCTAAAATGATATATTTGCACCCTTAATAAAAATTTACGAAATTCTAAGATTATGCAAAACAAAGGTGCTATTAAAATATTTGCCATCCTCCTCACACTGGCCTGTATTTTTTATTTATCGTTTACCTGGGTAACCCGTGGTGTAGAGAGTGATGCGGCTGCTTATGCCGAAAATTTCAGTAACTCAGCAAGAGTACATGCTGCGGCTAAAGATTTTTCGAAAGGCAATGCCTCTAAAGAAAAGAGTTATGTTGACTCCGTTAAATCTTACATCAAAGACCGCTATTGCGATTCAATGAAAAAAGTTCCGGTTTATGATATCGGAATTGCGGAGTATACCTACGAAGAGTGTAAAAAGAACGAGATTAATTTAGGTCTGGATTTACGTGGCGGTATGAATGTTACTCTTGAAGTTTCCGTGATGGATATCATCAAAAACTTAAGCAACAATAATCCTGACCCGACATTTAACACGGCGCTAACAGAAACTCAAAAGAATCTGGGTGTAAAAAACAATGATGATTACATCACTGCTTTTGATAAAACCTATCGCAGGGTTTCAAACAACAATGGCCGCTTGGCTCCTTTGTTTCAAAGCATTGAAAATAAAGGAAAGATCAGTTACAATTCTTCTAACGAAGAAGTAATTAAATTTATCCGCGAACGTGTTAACGAAGCTATTACCAATGCCGAAAAAACATTCCGTAGTCGTATCGATCGTTTTGGCGTAACACAACCAAATATTCAGAAGCTTGAAGCAAGCGGACGTATATTAGTAGAATTACCCGGTGTAAAAGATAAGGCGCGTGTACGTGAACTTTTACAGGGAACTGCTAATCTTGAATTCTGGGAAACATATGAGAACGGCGAAATTGCACAGTTAATGGACAAAGCCAATTATGCCATTCGCAAAGAATTATTTCCTGAATCAATTAATCCTGCTAAAGCAGCAACTGATACTACTGCAAAAGCAACTGCTTCAGCCTCTCCAAACGGCTCGGTAGTTTCTAATACCTCTGTAACTCCGGGTAACAGCGCAACCGACTCTATAAAAGGAGACAGCGCAACAAAAACAGCTGCCACTTCATCGGTTAATCCTCAGGATACTGCTATGAAAAACTTTCAGAAGCGTTATCCTTTATATTCCATGTATTCTCCTTTAAAGCCAAACATTGTGTTTGATGAAAAAGGACAACCAAAGCAATATGGCGAAGGTCCGGTTTTAGGTCGTGCTTATACTAAAGCAGATACCGCTAAAGTTAACCAGTATTTAAAAATTGCAAAATCGAAGAATATTTTCCCTTCGAAACTTAAATTCATGTGGAGCGCTAAGGAAACTGAGCAAAAACAGGAAGGAAAAGTAGTTGGTACTTATTTTGAATTATTTTTAATTAAACAAACCGATAGTAAAGGTAAGGCCGCTTTAAGTGGTGATATCATTACCGAAGCGCGTAAAGATTACAATCAGCAATCAGGTGGTGTGCCTTTAATCAGCATGACTATGAACAGCGAAGCTGCTCAGAAGTGGAAAACAATTACTGGTGCAAACAAAGGAAAATGCGTAGCGGTTGTAATGGACAACATGGTTTATTCAGCTCCGCGCGTTAACTCTGAAATCAGCGGTGGTCAATCACAAATTACCGGTAATTTTTCTGACGCTGAAGCCGACGGGCTAGCAGCAATTTTAAGCGCGGGTAAATTACCTGCACCGGCTCACATTGTTGAAGAGAGCGTTGTAGGTGCTACTTTAGGACAAGAAGCAATCGACTCCGGCTTGATGAGCTTTGTTATTGCCTTATTGGTTATTCTGGTGTTTATGGCTGCTTATTATAACAAAGCCGGTTTAGTAGCAAACATTGCGCTTGTTGCAAATATGTTCTTTATCATGGGTGTTCTTACATCCATGGGCGCTGTGTTAACACTTCCGGGAATTGCAGGTATTGTATTAACCATTGGTTTAGCAGTGGATGCGAACATTCTTATTTTTGAACGCGTGCGTGAAGAACTGGCGACAGGAAAATCTACTTCACAGGCAATTAAAGAAGGTTTTAAACACGCCATGAGTTCCATTATTGACTCAAACGTAACTTTATTATTATTAGGTATCATCCTTTATGTATTTGGTAGCGGTCCGGTACAAGGTTTTGCAACTACATTATGTGTTGGTATTCTTGCATCGTTATTCTCTGCTATTTTAATTACACGTGTTATTTTTGAATGGATGCTGGAGCGTAAAATGAACATACCGTTCGATAACAATGCTACCCGCAACGCATTTAAAAATATCAGCTTTGATTTTGTTGGTAAACGTAAGATCTATTACGCCATATCTACAGTAATTATTTTAGTAGGAGTAGTATTTTTCTTTAAGAACCACGGTTTAAACCTGGGTGTTGATTTTAAAGGAGGACGCACTTACCAGGTTAGATTTGATAAAGATGTAAATACCGAAGACGTAAAAAAAGCTTTGGGTAAGGAATTTGGCGAAGCCCCTGTTGTAAAAACAATTGGTGCAGGTTCAAGCCAGGTAAAGATCACTACTACTTATCGCGTGAGTGATAATGCGGTTAATGTTGATCAGGAAGTTGAAGAAGCTTTAACAAAAGGCATCCGAACTTTAAATGCTGGCGGAGAAATTGTTCAGCAGCAAAAAGTGGGCCCTACCATTGCAACGGATGTTGTTTATGGAGCATACGGCGCCATACTTTTCTCCTGTTTAATGATGTTCATTTACATTGTTGTTCGTTTCCGTAAATGGCAATACGGCTTAGGTTCAGTTGTGGCCTTGTTCCATGACGTGTTAATCGTTTTATCCTTCTACACCATATTCGACGGAGTATTACCATTCTCTTTAGAAATCGGTCAGGATTTTATTGCAGCTATCTTAACGGTTATGGGTTATACCATGACGGAGACAGTGGTTGTGTTTGACAGGATCCGTGAGAAATTAGCGGAAAGCGGAAAAGGTGATGTACATGGCGAAGAACGTAACAAATTAATTAATTACGCTTTAAACAGCACATTAAGTCGTACCATTCTTACTTCTTTAACCGTATTCTTTGTATTATTGGTTATCTTCATCTTTGGCGGAGAAAGTATTCAGGGTTTTATTTTCGCCCTCTTAATTGGCCGTGTAATCGGAACATACTCATCATTATGCATTTCAACACCTATAGTTGTTGATTTTGATAAGAAAGAAAAGGCAGAACCGGTAATGGTAAGAAGATAATATTTAAACTCTTAACAGATAAAACCCTTCGCAAAATGCGAGGGGTTTTTTGTTTCAATGAAAGTGAAAACTAAGTTGGATTAATCATCAATACCCTGTAAAAATTGTATCTTTACTATTACTCGAACGGCCTTGGCAGAACTTAAAAATATTGACACTGAAGCCGGAAAATTAACGGGAAAAGAAAAAATATTTTATCTCATTCAAACCGCCTGGCAAATCAGACGGTCACATCCCAAAGAATCAATTAATTATTCATTACAAGCCCGAGAATTATCTGAACAATTAAATTTCACCCAAGGAACCGCGTACACCTTCCGTAACACAGGCACAGCTTATTATATTCTTTCTCAATACAATCAGGGGCTTACAGACCTTGAAAAAGCACTTTCACTTTTTAAGCAGTTGCATGATCAGCATGCCATTGGCACCACGCTGCGCAATATGGGCAATATTCATCATGCCATGGGCTTATCCGATCTTGCGCTTCAATGCTATTTTCAGGCATTGGAGATTACCAAAGGTGAAAGCGACATTCAGGGAACAGCATATAATCTTGGCAATATTGGCCACGTATATCAAAAAAACGAAAACTACACCGAAGCAAAAAAATACTTGTTGGAGGCTAAAAGTTTATTGGAAAACATTAAAGATGAGCTGGGCCTTTCCGATCTGCTGAATAACCTTGGCAATGTGCTGCTTTTTGAAAATGACACTACAACTGCTTTAAAATATTTTAATGAATCTCTTGCAATTGCAACATCAATAAAACACCTGCGGGGGAAAGCAAATGCACATTTAAGTCTGGGCAATTATTATCTTGGCCAAAACGATATTGTCTCTTCCATCGCACAACTCGAAGAATCTTTATTGTATGCTAAACACGTGGGTGAACTGCGTTTGGTAGCGGAAGCCCTCAAAGATTTAAGTGTTGCTTATGAAAAATCAGGCAACCTGATTAAAGCGTTTCAATTATATAAAGAGTATGATGTTTCTAAAAGCCTTCTTCAAAAAACGGATAGGGAATTATTAACCGAAACATTTAAATTAAAATCTGAAATAGAGAAAGCCAATCTCGAAAACGAACTCTATAAAAATGCAATTGCCGAACTTGAAAAAGCACAGAAACAGTTGGAAAGGCTTTCGCTGGTGGCAAGTGAAACTGAAAATCCAATTCTTATTCTGGATGGTGACGGTACTCTTGATTGGGTTAACGCCAGTTTTGAAAGACTTAACGGCTGCACAATGGAAGAGTTTAAGAAAAAACGCGGCAACACTATTTATGAACTAAGCAATAATCCTAAAATTAAAAACATTATACAGGAATGTATTGATACAAAATCTTCGGTCAGATATGAATCTCCAAACTATCTTGAGAACGGTACAACTGTTTGGGAAGCGTCCACTCTAACGCCTATTTTTAATTCAGATGGAAAGTTAAGTAAGCTCATTATTATAGATGATGATATTACCGAACGAAAAATGAACGAAGAAACCATTAAGCAAAAAAACAAAGACATTACAGATAGTATTCTTTACGCAAAACGTTTACAGGAAGCATTATTGCCGCCAATTTCAAGCATGACCGATATTTTTAAAAAGTCTTTTATTGTGTTTAAGCCTAAAGATATTGTGAGCGGCGATTTCTACTGGTTTTCAAAAACTCAGGAGGTAAGCCTTATGGCCCTTGCAGATTGTACCGGCCATGGTGTTCCGGGCGCTTTAATGTCGGTAATCGGAAGCGAAATGTTAAGCGTCAGCCTTCATCATCCTTCCGTGCGGAGGCCATCAGAGGCTTTAGACATGCTCGACGCTAAAATAAAAGACGTGTTTAAAAAAGGCAGAACACAAAACGACAGGCAGGATGGCATGGACATAGGCCTTTTGGTGTGGCATAACAAAACCAATCTCGTTCAGTATGCCGGCGCTAAAAGGCCCCTCGTTCATATCCGTAACGGTGTTGTTAAGGAATATGCTGGCGATCGCTTTTCAATCGGCGGGAAAGATGAAACTAATACAAAACATTTTAAGGATCATGAATTTTATGTTGAACCGGGAGATCTGCTTTATCTTTTCACAGACGGATATTCCGATCAATTTGGCGGACCAAAAGGAAAAAAATTTATGTATAAAAACTTTATTAAAATGCTCGCCGAAATATCGCCTTTAGATACTGCTGAACAAAAAAATATAATAGAAAAACGACTAACAGATTGGATTGGCAGGCTTGAACAGGTAGACGACATTTCTGTTATTGGAATTCGAATTGTCTGATACTAATTTTATATAAATAAAAAATCCCGCAATTTCTTACGGGATTTTTTTTGGAAATTAGAGAATCTATTTTAAAAGGGTTACATGTCCCGTCATTTCTTTGTGTTTACCATTGATGCCAAACACGCTTATCTTCCAGATATAAACATCATCCTGACAAATTTTATCGCTTCTTCCCTGATAAGTACCGTACCATGGATTATGTATATCATCACTTACAAATATACTTTCGCCCCAACGGTCAAATATTTGCATTTTAAACTTTGTGATCCCATAACCTTTTGCCGAAAAATAATCATTTACTCCATCCCCATTTGGTGTAAAGGCATTCGGAACATAAATTCCAAAATCTTCAACAATGGTTACTGTTTTTAATATTGTATCAAGGCAGCCTTTATCGCTTTTTACAATTAACACAACCGGATAAATTCCTGCATCTTTATATAAAAAACTTGGATTTTGAAGTCCTGTTGTAAATTGTGTTCCTGCCATTATATACCAGTTCCATCCTGCAATAGGCGTACCGAATGAAATATCGGTAAAGTTTACCTCATCCAGGTTTTCAATTGGTTTAACAGGGCCGCAAACAAAATCGGCTGTTGGCTTAGGATAAACTTCCGTAGTGTAAGTGGTAGAACCCTGGCAGCCGTTAACGTCTACTACGGATGCCGAGATATTATATATTCCTGCTGTGCTATAACATGAAGATTGAGTTAAGCCTCCATTTATAGTAACCCCATTCCCTAAATTCCATGACGATGATGCCGCGGAAGGATTACTTTGAAGATTATACGTAACACATAATGGCGCGCAACCTTTATTTGGTCCCGAACTTATAACCGGAACAGGAAGCGGATTAACCTGAACATTTAATGTTGCTGTTCCACCACATCCACCGTTTACAGTAACATTAACCATATAGACTCCAGAACTTAATGACGAAGTTGCGGTTACTGTAGGATTTTGAACACTGGAAACAAAACCGTTAGGTCCTGACCATGCATATTGATTACCACCGCTGGCAGTTAATAACAACGCGTTTTGAGCGCATATAGGTCCGTTTGATCCGATAGAAGGAGAAGCGGAAGGATTAATTGTAATACTTGCTACCGCTGTATTGGTGCACGTATTCGCATCGGTAATAAACACTGTATATTGTCCGGCATTTACTGCGCTTGCGTTAGCTATAACCGGATTTTGTTGCAAAGAAGCAAAGCCCGCAGGGCCGGTCCAGCTATAAGATACTCCGCCTGTTGCATTTAATTGCGCGTTGGTATTCTGACATACTGTGGCGCCGGAAGCTGTTACCAATGGAGCAGCATTTACGGTTACTGCTGTAACTGTAGAGTTAATACAACCGTTTGCGTTTGTTACCGTTAAAGTATAGGTGCCTGAAATAGAAACTGCCGCAGCGGTAATAGTAGGATTTTGGAGAGCAGAAGCAAATCCTGAAGGACCGCTCCACGCATAGGCAGACCCGCCTGATCCGTTAAAGGTAACATCCTTGCCCACGCAAACAGGGCTGTTACTGGTTATCAGAGGCACAGGCAATGCATTAACTGTAACTGAAGTGGTAGCAATAGCGGTACAGGTACCGATATTTACGAGTACGGTATAATTTCCTGACATGGCTACTGTAGCAGCTGGCCTCGTTGGATTCTGAGCGTTGGAGCCAAAAGCACTCGGACCGCTCCAGGTATAAGATGTAGCCCCTGGTGTATTTAACTGAATAGTTGTTCCGGCGCAATATGGACCGGTATTGGAAGCGCTGGTTGTTGGCGTTAATACCGAAACCGTAACACTAGCAGTATTTGTACAGCTTAAAGCAGTTACGGTAACCGTGTATATGCCCGCGTTTGCAGCGGTGGCACTGGTAACCGTAGGATTTTGCACTGCTGAACTAAACGCCGAAGGGCCACTCCATGAGTATGATGTTCCGCCGCTTGCGGTAAGATTAATATTATTGTTTAAACATACCGGACTATTACTATTGATAGTAATTGTAGGTGTAGAATTAACCGTAACACTGGTAGTTGTTCCTCCAACACAACCGTTAGCATCGGTTACACTATAGGTGTAAAGTCCACTGTTGGCAGGGGTTACAGCCGAAATATTAGGATTTTGAGAGTTGGAAGTAAAGGCAGCAGGGCCGCTCCATGTAAACGTACTTGCAGCCGAACCGCTTAATGAAATAGTATTTCCAGGGCAATAAGGACCCGTGTTAGAGGCTGTGGGCACAGGCAATGCATTAACCGTTACCGATGTTGTAGCCGAAGCAGTACACGTACCAAAAGAAACAAGAACAGTGTAAAGGCCGGACATAGCTACTGTTGCAGCTGGCCTTGTAGGATTTTGAACACTTGAGTTAAATCCTGCAGGTCCGGTCCAGGTATAAGTAGAAGCGCCGGGGTTGTTTAACTGAATGGTTGAACCTGCGCAATATGGTCCCGTATTGGAGGCACTTGTTGTAGGGGTTGTTACAACAACGTTTACACTAGCTGTTGCCGAACAGCCTGATGCCGTAACAGTTACCGTATATAAGCCTGAATTAGTTAACGCGGCATTAGATATTGTTGGGTTTTGGGCTGCGGAAGCAAATGCCGCCGGTCCGCTCCATGAATAAGAGGTGCCGCCACCTGAGGTTAAATTTATATTGCTGCCTAAACATACCGGGCTGTTACTGCCGATAGTAGGGGTTGGTATTGCATTAATAACAACAGTGGTGCTGGATGAGTTAACACATCCGTTTGCATTGGTTACTGAAACCGTATACACTCCGCCATTACCTGCAGTTGCAGCGGGGATTGTAGGGTTCTGACTGTTGGATGCAAAAGCAGAAGGGCCCGTCCAGGTATAAGTTGTAAAAGCACCCACGTTTAATTGAATGGTTGTTCCCGCGCAATAAGGGCCTGTATTTGTGGCAAGAGGTGTTGGAAGCGGATTAATAGTAACCATTGCAGTGGCTGTACCAGAACATGCACCGGTGGTTCCTGTTAAAGTGTAAGTTGTTGTTACCGCAGGAGTAGCAGTAACGGTGCCTCCTGTAGTGGCACTTAATCCCGTTGCAGGGCTCCAGTTGTATGTGGTAGCGCCTGAACCGTTTAATACAACGGAGCCTCCCGCGCAGGCAGTTCCGGAATTAACAGTAACAACCGGCGGCACAGGTTGAGTAATGGTTACGGTTGTAAAAGTTGTACAACCTTTATTATCCTTTACTGTTAATGTGTAAGTTCCTCCGGCAAGGCCGGTATAATTGGTTGTCCCCGAAAAAGCCCCGGCATTTAATTGATATGTATAGGGTCCGGTACCACCCGACCCGCTTACTAATACACTTCCATTGGCCGAACCACAACTCGCATTAGTGGGGTTGGCCGTTATAGTTAGATTGGGCGGTGAAGTAACATTAACTGTTTGGGTGACGGTACTATTACATTTGGCATTGGATACTGTTACTGAATAAACACCGGCACATAAAGCGTTAACGCTCGTACTTGCACTTCCAGTACTCCATAAATAGGTATATACTCCATCCCCGCCCGTTACCGGGCTAACTGTAGCAGACCCATTACATTGCCCCGGGCAGCTAACAGGTGAAGGGGTTGCAGTGGCAGCTAAAGGAGCTAATAACTGAACAAATTGAGTGGCTGAAGAAGGACAAGCACCGCCAATATTTGCGGTAATGGCATAAGTACCCGGCGTATTATATGTATGTGCGGGAGGAGCTGTACCCGTATAAGTGGGCGAACCATCGCCATAATTCCAAACCTCCGCGCATGCGCCTGTGGAAGCGTTATTAATAACCGCATTTAAACTTGGGCCGCACACTAATGTAGGGGCATTAACAGAAAAAGCAGCGTTAGAATTAATCATTGCTGTGGAATTAGTAAATGACAAATTAAAACCGGCGCTGGTATTGTCGTAATTAGAAATCTGAATGGCATAGGTTTTGCCACAGGTAACATTTACCACAGGCGAAAATTCACTTGCCTTCGGGGCTGGCAAACCTGGAGCGCCAGCACCGCTTCCACAAGTTACAGTCCCTGCCTGAGCCTGCATTCCAAACCCTACGTTTGATCCTCCGACATATGGATAATTGCAACAAACAACGGTACCTGGACAACCACCTGTTATATCCCAGAGCGCCCAATCAAACTCGGTCCCCGCAGTAGTAGGCATTCCAGTCCATGCCAATACTCCAGATTGAGTTATTGTGAATTTAACCCAAGTATCACGTTGCGGAGCACTTCCGAAACAATTTGGCTTTTGCCCTGAAGAGTTGACAGGCATTGTAGCCAGGCTAAAAGGCCCACAAACAGGTTTCGCCGTAGCACATGTGTTACCAGGACCGGGCGCTGGCGGCTGAGAATTTACGCACAACTGAAAAGTGCCATCCACACCTCCGTTAGATGCAATCCCTACCCAAACCTGAGCCCCCGCAGTCATTCCCCAATTTGTTATCAATTGAGAACTTCCATTCGCTAAAGTACATGTTTGTAAAGCAGCGCTAGCTGTATTTGGACAACCTCCCTGATAAATAACAATTTCTGCGTTGGTTAGAGTTCCTGGCGTAATTGTAAAATTGTTGTTTGAACCGTTAGTTACATATGTATACCAAACAATATTAACAGGCGATGTATTACAAGAACCATATAAAACATTGTCTGTAATGGCTCCCGCGCTAGTTCCGTTAACGCATACGCTTCCGTTAGTAAGTGATAAATTGGTGGCAGTACTGCAATTGGTAGATTGAGAAAATAATTGGACTGTAGTAAAAACAATTAACACTAGTAAGATGAGTATTTTTTTCATTCTGATGGTTTAGTGAGAGGAAGGAATGTTAGCAATGCGGGGCAGAGGTACAAAACCTTTTTTATTAATAACATTTAATGGAAGAACCATTACGCGCACATTATTTTTTATTGGGAAATATACAACCGTGTTTACTTGTCTTTTGGCTTCAATGCTATCCATTATCCAGAGAGGAATTTCAGTTTTATCACGTGAATCGATAACCTGAACCTGGTAGGTTCCTTCAAGTTTATTGCATAAGGTCATTAATCGTTTCGATTCTATTTTTGCCTCATTTTGAGCTGAAACACTGAAGGAAAGAATTAATGCCAGAAATAATAATTGTAAAGTACGTTTCATTTAGTTTGATTTTAACTGATACTTGTAAAGATAAGGCAGGCAGGGTTTAAAAAAAAATTGCTTGCTCACCCATACTAACATCCTGCTCATTGCATCTTTTTAGTATTTTTACCTTATGAATAAACCCTGGTTAGGCTATGTTTCCTCTGCCCTTTTTTTAATCGCCGGCATATTAATGATGATCGGCAATAAAATGCTTTTAGGCGTTCTATTTCTCCTGTTAGGGGTAGCAAGCATTATACTGAATATAATAATGAATAAGAAAAAAAATCAGGATAACCGCAATTTTTGAAACTGAAAGGGTATAAATAAATTTACCTGGCAAAAACTTTATTTGCTGTAAAAATTCTATTTAATATCCTTCTTAACTTTAAATTCCGGATTTTTTGGTAAATGTTTTGCCAAAGAAACTTTTAAAGATTGCAGATTATCTACATACTCTTTTTCCAGATCATCGATGGATTCCAATTGCGTTGAATTGGGTTTTGATTCCATGTTACAAAAAGAACCATATAACTTCGATACTTTTTCCCGTAAACGTTCTTCATCGGCAAAAATTGATTTTTGCGTAGTGGCCATAAACTGACCCTTCACCTTTTGAAGATCTGAATAAAACAACTTCGCGTTTTTATTTTTAGAAAATGCAATCGTATCGGCTTTAAGACTGTTTTGATAATACGAAATTGTATCGATTGTATTATTAATTTGTGTATACATTTTTTGAAGCTGAATTGCTTTCTGATGAACAAGTTTTCTGTCCTCCAAGCTAAGATCTTTATTTTCTTCGTCGTGAATACACTTAAGCGGACTGTTATACTCCGTTTCATTCACTTTTAATTTCACAGTATAATTTCCTGGTAACACCATTGGTGCGGTAAAGCCGGCACCGTCCATTTTAGTGCTGCCTTCAGCTACTTTAGGAGGAATACCGCGCAGGTTCCAGTGAATCTTGTTTATACCTTTGCGAATGCTTCCTGGCATGGATTGCACCAGTTGGTTTTTATCGTCATAAATCTCAATGGTTATTTTTCCAGTGTTTAACCTTTGCTTCATATAATAGTTTATTGAAGGAATGAATGAAGGATTTCCTTCTGTCCAATCACCTGATATTTCAGGTCCACCCCATCCAAACCTGCCATTATTTAATGTTATATCCGGTGTAGGAAAGAGGTAAACATCTTTTTCCCATATTTCTTTGGTAAGGTTACGCATGGCACGAATATCATCCAATATATAAATCCCACGCCCGTGAGTGGCAACCATAAGATCATGAGTTTTAGGATGAATTTGAATGTCGCGGACCAAGGCGTATTCCGGAATTTTATTTTTGATTCTGAACCAGTTTTCTCCTCCGTCAAGAGTTGCAAACAATCCCATTTCAGCACCCAGAAACAGCAAATTTTTATTTTCCGGATCCTCAATTATTTTATGAGCGAAGCCTGTAAACTCTTTGTTATTGATCCGCGTCCATGTTTTACCAAGATCAGAACTTTTCCCCAAATAGGTATTCATGTCTCCATACATATGATTTTCAAAAGTGGCATATACTGTATTTTTATCATAACGTGAAGGCTGAATACTGCTTACCCACGCTTGTGCTGCTATACCACTTTTATGTATGTTTGGAGATACATTTGTCCAGGTCTCGCCGCCATTCACAGAAACCTGTAAATTGCCATCATCTGTTCCAACCCAAATCATATTCTCATCAATTGGCGATTCAGCAATGGTAAAAATAGTACAATGATTTTCAGCCGAAGTGTTGTCCGCGCTCAAACCGCCGCTCTCTTCCTGTTTTTGCTTTTTCTTGTCGTTTGTAGTAAGATCACCTGAAATGCGTTTCCAGTTGCGCCCCTGATCGGTTGATTTGTAAAGATACTGAGCGCCTACATATAAATTTTTCGGATTTTTTGCACCCGTCACAATCGGTGTATTCCAGTTCCAGCGGAGCTTTTCTTCTTTACTTGTTTTTTGCGGCTGTATAAATTCACCTTTCATATTTGAAAGATCAGTACGCGTCATATTCCCGCCCTGATACTCAGAATACACCGTTTTACCATCATTATCGGGTACGGTCCAAAAACCATCCCCACCACCGACACGATTCCAGTTGCCGTTACCTACCCCTCCGGGAGCCGCGCTAGGCGCCATCCAGCTGCCGTTATCCTGCAGGCCTCCGTAAACACGATAAGGCTCTTTAAGATCATAAGACACATGGTAGAATTGACCTACAGGAAGATTGTGATTAAAACGCCAGGTTACCCCTTTATCTATACTTGAATAAACGCCGCCATCAGTACCAACATAAATAATATTTGTATGAAGCGGATTAATCCAGATGGCGTGCATGTCGCTGTGAACCCAACCGCCGTCTGCACTGGCTTCGCTAAATGAATAACCTCCATCGCTGCTATAGGCAAATGAGTACGCAGGACGGTAAACACGCTTGGGATCTTTCGGATCAAAAGCAATGGTGCTGAAATAAAAAGGACGAGCGCACACATTTAAAGTAGCACTTTGGCTTTTCCATGTTTCGGCACCGTCGGAAGAAATATAAAGGCCTGTATTATTACTTTCAACAATAGCCAGCATTTGTTTCGGGTCACTTGGTGAAAGCGTCATTGCTATACGGCCAAAGGGTTTGGCCGGCAAACCGCTTTTTATTTCTTTCCATGTTTTGCCAGCATCCGTACTTTTGTATAAACCACTCGTGGTTCCTCCTGAATTGAAACTATAAGGCTGGCGGCGGAATTGCCACATGGAAATAAAAAGAGTGTTTGGGTTAGAAGGATCAATTAATAAATCAGCGCAACCGGTTTTATCATCGGTATAATAAATTTTTTCCCAGCTATCGCCGCCGTTAACCGATTTATATAAACCTCGGTGTTTGCTGTTACTCCATAACGGCCCGGGAGCAGCTACATATATTATGTCAGAGTTAGAAGGATCAATTACTATTTTAGAAATGTGCTCAACGCTGTCAAGTCCAATTTTTTTCCAGTTATCGCCACTATCTGTTGATTTGTACATGCCATTACCAATGGAAACAGAGTTGCGCATATTGCTTTCACCGGTACCAACAAAAATAATATTCGGATTTTTTTGATCAATGGCGAGGGCACCAATGGATTGACAATATTTATCGAATTTGGAAGTGTATGAAGTTCCTGCGTTTGTAGATTTCCAGATCCCGCCGCCGGCAGTGCCAATAAAAATTGTTTTCCCTTCATCCTTATTAACGCCTTCAATAGCTGTTATTCTTCCGCTCATGGTGCCGGGGCCGAGCGAACGGGCTTCCATCATACCAAACATTGCGGAATTTACCGGAGACTGGGAATACAATACAACTCCACTGCCTAAAAAGGCAAGTAAAAGTAAAAATGTTTTTTTCATAAGGGGTGTAATTTTAAAAGGGAATTAAGTGTGAGGGCTTAATTATTTTGAAGGTTTAAAAATAGCTTCATCAATCTTAGGATTAATTTCGAGTTTTGTTACTTCGCCTTGTCCAAAGGCTGTACCAATACTCATGGCATAAACAATTCCTTCAGGTTGTTTTTTATAATTGCTGAACATGGTTGCTTCTTCCATTTCTTTACCGTCGGCTTTTATTTTCTGTGATTCTTTAATAACGTAATAACTGTCAACATCGAGGTAGTAAGTAGTTTCTTTCGAATTTTTATCCGTCATTTTCATTTTAAAACATTCTGTTCCGTCTACATCATCTTTACCAAGATATTCCAGTTTTTTTCCATCATCTTTATAGCCAATAAAATCATCTTGTATTTCCAATCCGTCCTGCGCATTCTTTACATCATCCGGTGTTAGAGGTTCTGGTTTGGTTTGCCCTCCAAAAGGCATGAAGCTCCAACCTTCGGTGTTGGTTACAATACTCCATCCGTTCATGCCCATTACACTAATATCCTGACGCATGGCCTTTTTGTTTACCTGTACAATTGTTGTTTTTATTTCGGCCCCCTGGGCTTTAAGAAGGCATTCCATCCGAATGGTTTTTATTTTTATCCAGTTTTCTTTTCCTCCCACCGCTTCAATATGTTTTAAGGCAATTTCATCTGCGGTTTGTGCAACAGAAATTACAGACATTAAAGCAACGGAAATAAATAATAAAGATTTTTTTAAATTTTGCATGATTGATATTTCCTCAAATTTAAAAAAATTGCGCGCAAAAGATCATCCATTTACACAATGATATTAACCGTTTACAATATTAAGTTTTTTTAACTCTTCCTTCTGAAAAGTAAAGGCATAAAAAAACCCCGAAAATTATTCGGGGTTTAATTTTAAAACACACTTATTATTTTACTTCTTCAAAATCAACGTCGGTTACGTTTTCACCACCATTTTTATCGTTGTTATTTTGATTTTTATTTTGATCACCGGTATTGGTATTATCTTGTCCGGCATTATTTTGCTGCCCCTGAGTTGCCTTGTACATTTCTTCGCTGGCCGCAGCCCACGCGTCGTTTAAGGTTTTTAAAGCAGCATCAATTTTAGCAATATCCTTTGAAGCGTGAGCTGATTTTAACTCGGTTAACGCGCTTTCAATAGTTCCTTTTTTCTCGGCAGGTAATTTATCACCGTGTTCTTTCAGTTGCTTTTCAGTCTGAAACACCATGGCATCTGCTTCGTTAAGTTTATCCACTTCTTCTTTCGCTTTCTTGTCGGCATCTGCATTGGTTTCCGCTTCGCGTTTCATACGGTCAATCTCTTCCTGACTTAAACCGCTTTTTGCTTCAATCCGAATTGCATGTGATTTTCCTGTTGCCTTATCTTTAGCGCTTACATTTAAAATACCGTTAGCGTCAATATCAAAAGTTACTTCAATTTGCGGAACGCCACGTTGTGCCGGTGGAAGTCCATCAAGATTAAACTCTCCTAATTTGCGGTTATCGCGCGCCATCGGACGCTCACCCTGATATACAACAATTTGCACAGAAGGCTGATTATCCGCAGCGGTACTAAAGTCCTGAGATTTTTTTGTTGGAATAGTTGTATTACTTTCAATTAACTTGGTAAACACACCACCCATGGTTTCAATACCTAGAGAAAGCGGAGTAACGTCTAATAACAATACATCTTTTACCTCGCCGGTTAACACACCTCCCTGAATAGCTGCACCAATGGCAACAACCTCATCAGGATTTACACCTTTGCTCGGGGCTTTGCCGAAGAATTTTTCAACAGCGGCCTGGATAGCAGGAATACGGGTAGAACCACCAACCAGTATAATTTCATCAATATCAGTAGTAGACAATCCCGCGTTTTTTAATGCTGAGCGACAAGGCTCAATAGTGCGGTGAATTAATGAATCGGCCAATTGCTCAAACTTTGAACGTGATAAGGTTTTAACCAAGTGTTTCGGCATGCCATTTACAGGCATAATGTATGGTAAATTTATTTCAGTACTGTTTGAACTTGAAAGTTCTATTTTTGCTTTTTCAGCCGCATCTTTTAAACGTTGTAAAGCCATTGGGTCTTTACGAAGATCAATTGCTTCATCTTTTTTAAATTCATCTGCAAGCCAGTCAATAATTACCTGATCAAAATCATCTCCACCAAGGTGGGTATCTCCATCTGTTGATTTTACTTCAAACACGCCATCGCCAAGTTCAAGAACCGAAACGTCATGTGTACCGCCACCGCAGTCAAACACAACAATTTTCATATCGCGTCCTTTTTTATCCATACCATAAGCCAAAGCCGCGGCTGTTGGTTCGTTGATGATACGTTTTACTTTTAATCCCGCAATTTCACCGGCTTCTTTGGTTGCCTGGCGCTGCGCGTCGTTAAAATAAGCAGGCACTGTAATAACAGCATCAGTAACTTCGGTTCCTAAAAAATCTTCAGCAGTTTTTTTCATTTTTTGAAGAATGATTGCTGAAATTTCCTGTGGCGTATATTTCCGGTCATCGATTTGTACACGTGGGGTATTATTATCTCCTTTTGCCACCTTATAAGGTACACGCGAAACCTCGGTGCTCACCTCATCAAAAGTATGACCCATGAAACGTTTAATTGAATAAACAGTCTTAGTTGGGTTAGTAATTGCCTGGCGCTTTGCCGGATCACCTACTTTACGTTCGCCACCTTCTACAAATGCTACAACAGAAGGCGTGGTGCGTTTACCTTCGTTATTTGCGATAACTACCGGCTCATTACCTTCCATAACCGCAACGCAGCTATTAGTAGTTCCTAAATCTATTCCAATTATTTTTCCCATTTTTTTAAATTCTAAAAATTCTACTCAAAAACTTCAATAAATATGCCAAATGGGATTTAGTTAAAATTTATGACAGAGTGTCACTTATCCAATTATTTTAATAATGGATTGTCTGAAAAAAAACAAAAAAAGGTTTTATGACAGTTTACGGACAGCCTTTAGCTGATACGTCAGCTGTAAAAAATTTGTAAGAACAGGTGCTTCCGTTGCTTCTGAAAGCAGACTTAAAGGAATTATCCATTTCTTTAACCACCGAGCAGCGCGACCGGAAAGTAAAGATTCCCAGAGCATCCTGATTTGTAAAATTAGAATACAATTGTTTTTGCTGGTTGATACTTAAGGAAGGAGATGCATATTGAAGATAATCGCTGTATTCCTGTGTGGCGGAGAATACAAAAAATTGAATTTTATATGTTTTGCGACCTATCACATCCGGATTATTTGGAACTTTGCTCATGGCATTACCAATAGCGTTAAATACATCCTGCCCTTTGAAAGTTGTGAGCAGTTCATTCTGAATAGTTACGTCTTTCTGATATTGATTTCCGAATGAATAATCGGCATAGGAATAATTTTTATACCCATTGGCAGAGTTGCCGTTTAAAAGAGAATCGTAATAATGCACCCTCATGAGGAACTGATAAATTTTTGCCTCATTGGCTTTATAACGTATTGTGTATTTCTGTCCTAGATTACTGTAATCAACAAAATGATCAGCGTCGATAGGACTTCCGGGAGGAAGCGGATAATAAGGGCCGGTAAACGGAATATAGTACGGTTTAACACTATCCAGGGCCGGTGACCTGGCGGTAAATGTATTTTTAGTATGGTTGTTATAAACTGTAAGCACATAATCGCCCCAGGTAAAAAGAGGGGCGGAACTCACATACACTCTTTGATTGGTATTAAAAACCCCGGGCTCAGCCTGTATTAAAGAATCGTGAAAAATAATTTCCATTTGTGCGGGGCTTGCAACATCCTGAACATTATTGATAAATCTTTTAAGGGATACTGTAAGTTCGCCGGGCTGGTAGTTGATCGAATCAGATACTTTAGCCATGGTGTTGGCGTCAGAATTTCCTAAAAAAATTTTGTTTATACGAATGATCTGAATCCTGTCCTGAGGATTTAACACGGCATAAACACTTGGTTTTTCTTTATAGGGAGCATTTAAATTAAGATCGTTTTTACATGAACTTAACGAGACAACTGCGCATAAACAAATAAATATATTCTTCAAAATTTTCACTTGTTAAATATACAGTATTTTTTGCGTGGTAAAAAACATTAATCCTTTAATACAGACTTATACATCTGGCCAAAACCAGGATATAAATCTTCTGAAAAGGTTCGTTCATGAAAAACGGTGATGAATAAACCATTCACCTTTTTTACCTCATTTTTTAATTTTTGTAATGCTTCGGCGACCTCTGCAGTGGTGTTCTTCATATACACGGTATAGGCACCATCCATTGCGCAGAACGGAACCATTAAAAGATCTTTATCCATTTCGTTGTGAAAATCGTAATAGAAAAACGGATGAGTAGTGCCTGCCCTAAAACCCGCACCAGATGCAAAGCCCATGGTAAAATCGGCTACAATGCCTTCGTTTAATAATTGTATTGGAGTAGTTTGAATATTGAACCTGAGGTAATGCTGACGTGATAAAATAACTTCATTATTTAAAGCATTGGAAAAATCCTTAACTTCTGAAGAAAGCCTTGTTTTAGTATTAACTGTAAAATAAGACGGATGTAAACCTATGATGCCATTATTACTTTTAATTTTCTTAAAAACCGTTTTAAACACGGACGATTGAGGATTTATGGTCCGGTCAAATTTTGTTCCCGATCTGAAAAGAAAAAAATATATCAGAGGAACATTTATATCCTTACAATATTTTGTAAATGATTCGTAAATATCAAAGGGATCCGCATCAGGGTGCCTGATAATATTTAACCGCTGTTTAAAATTTTTAAAATCTCCTTTCATTACGTCTTTTAAAAAACCGCCTGTTGTTCTTAAAAAGCCTTTGTTTGAAAATGCAAAAAGATTATCTACATCAATGGTGCTTATTGTTTTAAATTCAAGAACCGGTAAAACAATACCCGGATAAAAGCGGGCCAGTGATGCCCTGAGTTCCATGATCCAATGATCAACAACAGGCATTAAGTGTGCCTGGTTTTTATATAGCAAGCTGTGCGATAATTCAAATCTGCCGTGAACATCGGGTTTAAAGGGCTGCCACTCTTCATACCTGGAGATCATAAAAAACACCGCGGAAAAAATATCAAAATGTAAATCGCTACCGGAATTATTGAAAAAGTAAATTGAATTATTTTTTTTCTTAACTGAGGGCTTTACTTCACTGATTCCTTTTTGAAATAATAACCCTTGTGGAAGAATGTGAAAGGCTTGTGGAGAAAGAGAATGAGAGTAGTTGATCTTATAAAAACCCGAAGATTCAAATTCATCTCTCCCTGAGGTAACCACATATTTTATTTTTAATACATGCTCAAAAATAAAACGACAAACATAATTTAAACGGTTGGTTACCTGTTCAGAATAAATAATGATGGTTGGAGAAGTGGAAGCAACATCAAGGTTTAAGAGTTTACGTATCCCTTGTTTATCCATTTATTAAAAATGATTACTTATCGTTTTTAAATTTAATAAAAGTCAGGTTAAATTTTGGTTTCAGAGTACTGTTGTTAGCTCCTGCCAGAATAACTCTTTCGGCATGGTTATCGCGCTTTACTGTTGACAAGGCAGAAGGATCAGCCACCACCACCAAAAATCCGTAATTCTTTCTTTTGCCGCTTAAAATAGACTGTACATGCCTTGCAATATTAAACACATAGCGTTTGTTAACATCATCATACACACCATCATATCTTGCAGCATCCACGGTGGTTAACTGATCAAGAACAAAATTTTCCCTGCCGAGTGAATCCATTGCCAACAGAGCCAAAGCAGCCGGAGGATAATATTGCCCGCCGGGTGAAACAAAAGAAGGATCAATATTCAAAACAATTTCGGCGCGGTTAACTGCCACTTTAAATGAATCTGCATACGAAACCAGCGAAGGCATATATAACTTAAGCTTGGTGCCCGCAAGGCCTTTTAAAAATAAATTCTGTTGTCCTTTCAGGGTATCACCGCTTAACTGTCCGCTTAACAAATAATTTCCTCCTTGTGAAGGTTGATATTTTACGGTATTGAATTTTAAAGCGGCCGGGCCCGAGAATGGGAACCTGAATGTTTTATTTTCTTTAGTGGCCGAAGGTGTTCCGTTCTGGTAATACAGGTAAAAGCCGCTCAGCGCGTTATTAAGATCAAACTTTGAAATGATTCCCTGTAATGTAACGGGGTTCAGAGAACTACCCTCGCTACTAATATAAAATCCTTTATAGGTGTTTTGAAAAGTTGCGTTGTCAATTAAATATTGAGGGTTATTAAGAATGGCTTTAGCGTAATTAGCATCCACAGGAATACGCAGCGCCAGCTTGCCGTCGATAACGGAATAGGTTCCGGTGTAAGTTCCAAGCACGGAATTTTTGTTATAAAGACTGTCGTTGCTTGTAAAATAAACAGAGGAGGTGCTTAAGGCGGTTGTGATCGGAAATACCGAATAACTCAAAGGCGTTAAATAGTCGCCAACAAAATCAAGTGAAGGCACCATTAGTATTATTTCCGCGGAGATAAGATTGGCATCATCGCCAAAAGAAACGTTTGTTATGGAGTTTGGAATATTAAGATTGGTATATAATCCAACGTCGGTTCTGCCAAAATGAGGATCCTGATTGCTGCCAAGGAATTTAATTTCAGAAGGAAAACAAAAGCTGGGTTTATGCGCAATGGTATGAACGGAAACCGGTATGCTT
>JAOQAF010000141.1 GCA_025963735.1 Bacteroidota bacterium | reverse complement strand
ACTAAAATAAGAACCGGCACTTTGATAAGTGATAAACTACTGCATGTTTCTTTTCTCTCGGCTAAAGCGGTTAAACCCTGGCAAATAAATTCAGGAGTATTGGAAGTAATCATTTTCCGCACAGCGCGAACCTCTTCTTTTCTTGTGGTAAAAGAAGTAGATGCAAACAATGATTTTATGCTTTCATCCGCATAAGCCTCGATTCCTTTTGTTTTAACAAGCTCGGCTTTTTTTGCTCTCCCCTCTTTAGTTTTTTCAGAATCAGCCGGACACTGCGTACTGCAAAGAACAAGGCCCTCAAACCGTTCAGGATACTTTTCAATAGCATTTAAAGCAATATAACCGCCTAACGATAATCCGCAAACAATTGCCTTTTCAAGTTCAAGTGAATTCATAAAAGCAACAAGGTCATCTGCAAACAAATCAAGCGACAGCGGCTGGCCCAGCGTTTTCGATTCGCCATGACCACGCACATCATAAGAGATCACACGGTAATTACTTTTAAGTAATTCAAGCTGCAAATCCCAAACGTTTTTATTGAATGGAAAGCCATGAATAAAAATAACCACCGGAGCAAATACAGGGCCAAAATCATCATAATTTATAATGCAACCCTGTCCTTCGATTTTAATATTTTCACCTGACACATGCATAATAATTATATTTAAGTTCGTTTGTAAAAGAGTATTATTTTACCGGAGTGCCAATAACCACAAGGTATTTAGAGATGCTCCAGAATTTATCAGCGTCGGTTATTATTAAATTACGCACCACATCTTTATCTTTAGAATCTTTATCCAGGCGATAAGAGTCTGTAGGATGACTTGTAATAACTTTTACATTATCACTGTTAACCGGAATACTGGACATTTTCGTATAATCAATTCGTGTAAATTTACTTTTATCGAAATTATCATTCAGTTTAGAAGTTTTTCCTATTCCAAGTAAACCTCCTTTTTTATCAATTACTTTTGCCTCAGCAAGATCTTTTGACCTTCCGACAACATAATACGCAGTATGCATGGAAGCTGTATTGTCAGCAATTGTCTGAGATTGGTTTGTGCTTAAGGTTCCAAGAGAATCAAGTGAAGATTGTAATTGGGCAACCTGAAAATTTAGCGCAATTAATTTGTCATTAAGGGTAGCGAGTTCCTGATCTTTTTTAGCCAACTGTTCAGTTAACGTGGCTACTGCCTGTTCAAGTTTAGAATTTTTGTTTGTAGAACGTTTTAATTTTCGTTGCAACTCCGAAATTGTTTTGCGATTGGAGTCCATTAATTCATTGATGGCCTTGATATGAGCATTAATTCTGTCTTTTTGAGAACCAACAACTTCACCGCGCGTTTTATCGGCGCTCAAATAAATTATTTGCTGCTTCACTGCCACGCTGTCGAGATTGCGTTCAACATCATTGAATGAAGTAACAAAATCATTAAGGGTTATTTCCTGTTTATCTTTATCCGCTTCCTGGGATCTGATTACCGCAGCTAAAGAATCTTTTTGCTGATTCGATCTTTCGAGTTCACCCTGGTTACATGAAACCATGATTAGAGAAGCCGATGCAAAGAGAATTAATTTTTTCATAATGGTTTTGGTTGTTTGTTTTATTTGTTTGTTTGTTTGTTTGTTTGTTTGTTTGTTTGTTTGTTTGTTTGTTATTTAATGTTTGTGATTTTCAACTCCACTCTTCTTCCTGAAGATCTTAAACCTGAAGGTGAATTTTCATTCACGGATTCTTCCTGAGTTTCTTTTCCTAAGCCCAATGGAATTACCCTTTTACGGTCAATTCCTTTTTCATTTAAATAATTGCTTACCGAGATTGCGCGTTCGAGTGATAACTTTTTATTGTAGTCATCTGTTCCTTTAGAATCGGCGTATCCTGTAACTTCAACAGACAGGTTTGGGTTTTTCAATAAAATAGCGCACAGTTTATCAAGTTCAGCTTTTGAATTGGCACGTAGTTTTGCCTCATCAAAATCGAAGAAAATATTGTTTAAAGTTACTTTAGATCCTATATCAAGTGATGCAAGCTGAATATCTTTTTTTTGTTCTGAATATTTACTTTCAGGAGCTATGTACTGATTAACCGAATAAAAAAGTAAACCATCAGCTTCGTAAGAGATATTATAATTTCCGGGTGTTAATACCACCAGGTATTCGCCCGTTTTTGAATTTGGATGATAAACACCTGTTTTATTAGTGCTTTTATCTGTTACGGTTATTATACCATTTTTAACTGCGCGTTCGTTTTTATCCACCATTGTTCCTTTTAACAAGGCAAGTGACGCATCTTTTGATTCGGGAAAAATAACCATGTAATTATCTTTTTCGCCAAGGCCCTCATCTCTGTAAGAAGAGTAATAAGCTTTTTTCTTATCGGGCGAAACCATGTAAAAGGCATCATCGCCGGTTGAATTAACGGGATAACCAACATTGGTTGGCTCAAGCCATTTGTTTTCATCTGATAGTAATGTACGCGTGTAAAAAACATCAAAGCCCCCCATGGTTTTATGTCCTTTAGAGCTAAAAAATAAAGTCATACCATCGGGGTGGATAAAGGGTGAAAACTCGTCATAAGGTGAATTAACTGTAGGTCCCAGATTAACCGCCTTACCCCATTGCCCTGTAGTATCTTTTTTACTTTTATAAATATCAGTTCCACCGTATCCGCCTGGCCTGTCGCTTACAAAACATAAAGTGTTACCATCGGAGGAAATGAAAGCGCAGGGTTCCCACCATTCACTATTTATATTTGAATTAAGTTTAACCGGTGTCGACCATTTATCTCCTTCTAAAAAACTCGAATAAATATTACCGTTTCCGAAATCGTCTTTGTAAATTAAAATTTCCTGTCCATCGGCCGATAAACCGATTGCCGCTTCATTCCCAACAGTATTAATGGGCCCTCCAATGCTAACAGCGGGAGACCAATCTGCACCTTTGCGAGTTGAGATATAAATGTCTTCATAATACTGTCCGCCATCAAATGTGTTTCCGCCGGTTCCAGGCCTTTTAGAAGTAAATACCATTGTGTTCTGATCTGCAGATAAGCGCGGCGAATAATCGGGATATGATGAATTTATTGAGCTTCCCATGTTAACGATCTGAACTTCGACAGGGTTGGACATTAACTCTTTGGCGGTTATACAGGTTTCAATTTTTCTGCTGATCTCTTTGAGGTTATCAGCATCCGATATTTTATTTGTAATAAGAGCTTGTTTATATTTCTTATAAGAATCAATGGCCAGATCAAATTCATTGTTCAGGTGAAATGCGTCGCCCAGTAATCTCAAACTTTTAATGGGGGCATGCCGTTCTTTTTTAATGTCATCGCTGTAATTGGCAGTTGTTTCAAGAACGGCCTTTTTAAGATAGTAGGTGGCTTGTTTATGCTGATGACCGGTTTTTAAATAACATGATCCCACTTTAAAACATATATTCGAATTTGTAGAATCTGAGGCGTATAATTCAAGAAACACAGGCAATGCATCGGCATAATTCCCACCCTGGTAAAGTGATTCCGCCCTTTCAAGCTTTTTCCCGGATTCCTTTCCAGTGCTGGAAAAAGCGGAATTAAAACCGGTTAAAAGGAAAAAAAATAATATAAGGCGTATAATCACGGGGTTGAAATTAGTGGGTTGAATACTAAATTAGTAAAGAGTGCCCTATGAACACCTTCTTATTCGGTAGTGGGGCACTTTGAATCGTTTAACACGCAAAAGCCTCGTTTAAATTTTTTTACCCCATGAGGATGGAAACAATATTTTTTTGGAATGCTAAGAAATACCTTCCAAAACATTCGGACTTATTTTTTATTATCTACTGTGAAATCCTTAAGCGAATGACCTAATTCATCCATATCATGATTAAACTCTCTTTTAAACTCATGCCATTTATTTTTATCATGGCCTTTATAACCATTTAATCTTTCTTTGGCTTTTTCATTTCTTGCTTTAAGTTCTGTTATTCTTTGTCTGTATTCTTTACGCGTTCTTTCATCTGAAGTCTCAATTTTAGTATTAAGTTCATCAATTTTCCGCTTATTTTCCTCAATCCGTAAATCAGAGTTATGCTTAAATTCCTCTCTCTCCTGTTCAAGCTGCGCATCCGTAATGGTTGCATTTTCATCAGGAGTAATATTTACATTCATTTTTTCATCTGTCTTATCGCTATGTATAACGTGGTCATCGTTTCTGTTGTCACAGGAAGCAAGCGCGATAATAGCAGTAATGACTAAGGCATTCAAAAAATATTTTGTTTTCATTGAATTTATTATAAATAATTATTGATTAGGTATAATTGAATTTAAATTTTTGTGCCATCGCGAGATGATTTTATAACAATTATTCAGGGGAAGAATTCTCATTTTACTGGCATAGTTTTTTAATTTTCTATACCATATAATTACATTTACGATGAGCACAAATCCAA
>JAOQAF010000127.1 GCA_025963735.1 Bacteroidota bacterium | reverse complement strand
CATCCTGAGTCCAAAATGTAGCATTATTAATGTTGTTTTGATCTGCAGCAACACCAACGGTCATGTTATTAATACCGGTTAATGTTGGGCTAAACGAAAATGTTACCATACTTGATTGGCCGGCAGCAAGTGCTGGAATTACAGTAGCAGCCGTGTAGGTATTTGCACCTGATACACCGAAACCAACACCAATATTTGACTTTGCAATATTACTAGCGTTCATGATAGTTGCGGTAACCGTTTGAGCTGCACCGGCAATGATTGAAGTTCTGCCTTCAGCCATTAGGTTTGATGCAGAAACATCATTGGTATAAGTATTTGGGCTCATAAACCTGTACTGCGGCCTGAAAGCAGTTAAGCCTAAAGTTGTAGGAGCAGTAAATGTAGTAGAAGCAGCGCTGGCTCCCTGGTTAACCCCTGTTATGCTATAAGCAGAATAAATGGCCGCAGCAGTAGCGGTTGTTAAGGCGCTGTATTCGTAGGCAACCACTAAACCATTACCCGGTATATAAGAGAAACCCGTTGGTAAAGTAAAATCAACCGGCCCTCCTGTAGTAGGAATGTTATAAATACCAGAAAACACCTGGGTTACCCCGGTAGTTGCGGTAGACCAACTGGTTCCTAATGTATAAGTTGTTGCAGTTGTATTCATTAAGTAAACGGTTAAAGAACCGCTCGCAGCAGTGTTAACTCCACTTGCTAAAACAAAACCAAAACTGTTAATGGTTGGGCTTAAAGCAGCAAGTTCAGTGCCCGGTACTAAAAATACACCTCTCATAGTAGTATGATTAGCAGTACCATTCGGAGCACGATTAGGTGTAGTACCGTTACTGTTATTAGGAGCGGTTACGGTTGTGGTAACCTGTGCCGATACAGAACCAAAAAGGGTTACTGCAGCCGCAATTGATAAGTAAATTTTTTTCATAGTATTTTTTAAATTTTATTGATTAAGCCAAATGTATAAAAAACTCATGAATTATCAAAAATTAGCGACCAAAGCTTTTTACAGCCTGTTTTATGAAATTTTCGGAATAGCTGCATCTATATTATAAGTTTTATTATCTTTAAACTCTTATTATGTCTTTAAGGTTTAACACCTTACTAATTGTGCCCCTAAGCAGCCTTTTGTACAAAAAAGCGCTCTTTTTAATGTTCGTACTTTTATGTGCAGGCCCATCTATGGCTCAAACCGTGAACGAGGAGCTTAAAAATAATGCCCTTAAGGCTTATGAAGAAGAGAACTACGTTTTAGGATATAAGCTTTATTCCCAATTAGTTGCAAATTTTCCAAAAGATCCTGAATACAATTTTCGCCTGGGTGTTTGTATGATATATGCCGAGCCCGATAAGCAAAAGTGCCTTCCCTATCTTAAATTTGCCAATAGCAAAACCGAAAGTCCTAAAGAAGTAAAATTTTACCTTGGCAAAGCCTATCATATTAATTACCTTTTTGACGAGGCTATAAAAAATTATAACGACTTTAAAAACGTAGGCTCATCATCTCAACAAAAAAAACTGCAGGTTGACCGCGAAATAAAAGCCTGTGGTTACGGCAAACGGTTATTGAGTAATCTTTCCGACCTGGTTATTCAAAACAAAAAACAACTGAATGAGGCCGATTACTTTAGAAGTTATAACTTAAAAAACATTGGCGGTAAACTGCTTGCCAAGCCTGAAGATTTTAAAACCAGCACCGACAAAAAAAAGAAGGATAAATCAATCGCGTATATGCCAGCCATTGGCAATCGTGTATATTACAGCAGCTATGGCAATGGCGATAACAGGGATATTTACTATGTTACCAAATTAGCAAACGGCACATTTAGCCCTGCACAACAGGTCACCGGTATTAATTCCGATCAGGATGAAGATTATCCTTTTTTACACCCTAACGGCACCACGCTTTACTTTGCCAGCAAAGGATATAACAGCATGGGTGGGTACGACATTTTTAAATCGACTTACATTGAATCTTCCAATTCATGGAGCCAGCCTGTGAACCTTGAATTCCCGATTAATTCTCCCGATGATGATTATTTGTATGTAACCGATTCGCTTGAAAAGATAGCTTTATTTAGCACCGGCAGACAAAGTTTGCCTGGTAAGATAGATGTATTAACCATAAGCACCGAACGAAAACCTATTGATGTATTAGCTCTGAAAGGAACAGTGGTAAAGGAAAGCGCCGAACAAAGTCTGAAAAGCCGAATTACAGTTAAAAACATGGACAATGGTAACATTGTTGGGATTTTTGACGCCCGAGATAATGGAGACTACCTGATGGAGTTGCCCAATGGCGCTAATTTACTTTATACGGTTGAGACTCCGGGTATAAATACCCAATCAGACCGGGTAGCCTTGCCAATGGTTTCAACTTCCAAACCATTAAGGCAAACCATTTCCTATGATAAAGGCATTTTAAAAATCATTAATTACTTTGAAGAAACCCCTACAGACGATAGCTATCTGCAGTATTTAAAAATAATTGAAAAGAAGGCAAAGCTGGAAGTAAATCAGGGTGAAAACAAATTAAATACTACTCTTGCTGCCAACGAAAATAAAAATGCGGAAAATAACAAGAATAACGCCGAAGGAACAGTTAAAACTGATACATCATTAACCAAAACAAGTCCAAAAGAAAATAACACAGGGAATAATAAAAACAAAACAGGCCTTGATAATAAACAGCTGAGCGATATTTCAAGGAAAGAGGCTGAAGAACTTGCCAAAGAAGGAACGCAGTTAACTCAGGATGCCAATGACGCCTTTGAAGTTGGTAACCAGAAAAAAATTGAAGCGGATAAAAAGTTAAAAGATGCTGAAGAGGCTGTTAAAGTTGCTGAATCGTTGACCAACGAAGAAGAAAAAAAATCGGCCCTTGAAAAGGCGAAGGCAATTAAAAAAGAGGCTGAAGATGAAAGCGCTTTAGCAACAAAAATATTGGCTTATGCAAACACACTTAAAGAAGATGCCTCGTTTAAAATTCAGGAATCAAATTTAAATAAGGAATATGCCGATGAGCTGACAAAAATCAGCAACTCTAAAAACAATAGTAAAGAAGCTCTGGACAAATTAGATAACATTCAAAAACAAATCGATGCAGTTTCGGGCCATAAAAACAAATCGGAAGAAATATTCGCTTCGTTTAAAAATGATGCCGATGAAAAAGAAAAAGAAATAAGCGGTAAAGAAAAATCTGCCGAAGACATAAAAACCAATATTCAGGAAATTAAAGAAGCCATTTCGGAAAATGAAACTGATCTTTCAAAAGCAAAAAAGAAAGAAAAGGATGCGATCCAAAATAAAATAACAGAACTAAAAGCTGATCAGGCTCAGAAAGAAAAGCAATATGAAATTACTTCGGCTGAAATCAGAACATTAAAGGATGAACTCACTTCAATAACAAAAGGAGTTGAGCTGGCCAATAAAATTAAAAATGAAACCATTGCTGTCAATACAAACACACAGGTCGTTGCAAGCCAAACAACAAGTATTATAACCCCAACAAATTCAGCTGCCGAAAAAATAACAAGTAAAAATTTAGCTGAAAAGTATAAAGACAAAACAACACTGTCTGACAATACGAATAAAGATCTTATTGAACAAAATTCAACCGAACTGAAAAATTATAACAACGATATTGAAACAGTTTTAGCCAAAGATAAAGCCGAATTAGTCAAAACAAACAATCCTGCTGCCAAACAACAACTTGCCTCTGAAATAAAACAACTGGAAACCGTTAGAAAACAAAACCAGCAAAAGATAGCCGCTAATACAAAGAAAATAGAAGACCTGAACAAAGCTGTTGTCACGAATGGTACAAATCCTAAAAACAACGAAGTGGATTTAATTACGTCTAACGATAATGCCGACGCAATAAAAAAATTAAATAATCTCAACGCCAATCTTAGCAGTAACGACAATGCCAACTTTGAATATAACGGTTATCAGAACCCTCAGGCGCAAAAATTAAAAGTTGATGCCGATACTAAAATTAATGAATCGGTAGCCCAGCAGAAAAAACTGAAAGATCTTATTGAGATAGCTAAGGGAAGAATAAACGCCGCTACATCAACAAACACTGCGGTTTCTCCTCAGCAGTTATCAAAGGAAGCCGAAGAGCTGAGTGTTAAAGCGTTCGACCTGCGCTCACAAGCGAGTAACAAAAGCGGCGCCGAAAAAGAAACGCTTTTAGCGCAGGCAAAAACTGAAGAAGCGAAGGCTAACGAAAAAAATCTTCAATTATCAGAAATTATAAAATCTGACAATAAAATTAAATTTGATACTGACGCTTCTAATCTTAAATTATTAATAGCTGATAAAAAAGCCAGTGAAGGTGATTTAACCGAAGCTGGGAAACTTGCTGATGAAGCCAATATAGCCTATAAGCAAGCTCTCTCCATTCGCGAAGAAGCCAATTCACTTACAAGCACCGGAGCAAAATTAGGAAGCTTTAGC
>JAOQAF010000121.1 GCA_025963735.1 Bacteroidota bacterium | reverse complement strand
TAATTTCACTTGTCTTCATGGTACATTCTTTTCAAAGGTTTACTCTTCCAAAATTTTAAATTCAACTCTTCTGTTTTGCGCGTGTTCTAATTCGCTGCAGGCAACATTATTGGCACACTTGTTTCTTAAACGACCTTCACCATAACCCACTGAAATCAACCGCTCTCCATCAATGCCCGCGTTGGCAATATATTCCCGCGCTGTTTTAGCCCTCATCTGGCTGAGTTTTAAATTATCTGCGTCATTACCTTTGCTGTCCGTATGGGCGCTTAATTCCAACTTAAGGCTTTTGTTGGTATTTAAAACCAAAATAACTTTGTCAAGAATTTCTTTGGCCTGAGGTAGAAGTGTGTACTGATTGGTTTCAAATAAAATATTTTCAACAATTGTTTTTCTTGCTCCGTTAATACCTCTTTGATGATTCTTGCCGGAAGGCTCACCCGTTACAAATTCGAGCCAGGGATCATCCACTTCAATTTCTTTAAGCTTACTTAATTCCGAGGCTAAAGGTTTGTAATTAAATTTAGCGCCTTTTTCGTGTGTTAAGATTTTAACCATATTATCTTCATTACTGTACACAAGTATGTTATTAAAAACATCAAGTATGTTGTTGGTGTTTTCAGCGCTTAAGTAAAATCTTTTTAAAAACGGAAGGTATTTGAATTTAAAAGATCCAAAATCATCCGTCATGGCGCTGTCAATAACCTGGTAATTATCGTTAAGTAAAAGTATTTTCAGTTTACCTATTGGGTTATTGGTGTTATCGCCGAACAACTTTGCCTTCACATTCATTCTCATTTCATCATCGCTGATGGAAATGTCGTTAAACGTACTGTTGTAATCGCTGTTTACTTTCATCGATTTTCTTGCCGCGGCAAGTGTATCAAAGTTTGATATAAATTTATCATCCTTATTTAAAAAATCAATTTTTTCGCCGCTTCCAACTTCTTTAGCATCCACACCAATAAAATAAGTATTATCGGGTTTAATATCTTCAAATACAAAAGTACCAAGCACATTACTGGTGGTTTTTTTTATAATTGTATTTCGCTTATTAGAGAGGTAAATTGTTTTTCCTGCATAGAATTTTTTTTGGGTGGCAGATGAAAGAATAAGTTTGCCGCCAATATTATAAGTAAAACTATTATCTGTAAGGCTTTTCAGGTCCTCGTCCTTTAATGGTATTTCGCAGGAAGAAGTACCATACTTACCTGTAATAATTTTTTTACCCGCCGAATTCAAAATAGTTATCTGCCCTGTGTTCAGGTCGTTTTCTTTCGATTCTATCTTAATTTTGCCAACCTCTGAACTCTTAATTCCTGAAAATGCGAATACTCCCGACCTATTAGTTTTAGTGGTTTTAAGCAAGCCGCCTTTTTTATCGTAAATGCTAATTGATTTGTTTGTGATAGATAATTTAATGTCTCCGTTCATGCATACCCGTCCACCAATAATAACAGGTAATTCAACTTGTTTTTCTTCAACAACTTTAACTTTGTGCGATGAACTTGTTTTTATTATTTTTTTATCAAACGCCGTGTTATACGAAGTGTCATCAACCATTTTTGTAACACCATTATAAACCACTTTATGACAAGGTTTAACGAATACTGTAGTATCAACATCCTCATCGTCCTTATAATAAAAAGGCAGGTTCAGTTCATAAATCATTTTGTATTGTTGTTTATCTTCCGGAATATTGTTTGCAACCACTTCCATGAACATAACCGGACAAAGCGGATTTTGAAAATAGAGCCGGTAAATTCTGCCATAATCAAGTCGCACCATAAAATCTCCTGAATTTTTAGTGTCTATTTTCTGCAGCACTTCATTTCCATCTTTAACAACTATTTTTGTGTTGCAAAGCTTTGAATTATTTAGTTGATTATGACCAATAATAGTAACCTGGGTATGGCACGGACTCCATAACATGAGCAAGAAGGTTAAATGAAAAAAGAATCTCATAATCAGACTATAAAAATAGGAATAACTTTAGATTATAAAATTTAAAGTATGTGGTTTTTTATAGTTTTTACTAACTCCGCGTTTAAGTCGGAGTTGTAAGTTTTAACCGGAAGAATAAGCTTTTCGAAGCCTGTTAACTTTTCAAGGCCTCTCAGATATTGCGAACCAATTTCTTCGAGATAGGAATCTTTAATGTTTTTTTCATAAGCCCTGCCGCGGGCCCTGATATTCTTTTTCAGGTTTTTTATACTGGTATCAAGGTAAACAATTAGGTCGGGTTTGGGTAATTGCGATTCAATGGCATGAAAATGTTTTTTAAAAAAAGCGAAATCTTTCTTGCTTAAATTAACTTTTGCAAACCATAAGCATTTATAAATACTGTAGTCACTCACAACCAGGCTTTTTCCACTTTTAAAGGCGTCGGTGATCTGTTGATACCGGTTTAGCAAAAAACTATATTCCAGCGGAAAAGCGTAAAGTTCGGGCTTAGAATAAAATAAAGGAAGCAGATCGTTTTTTTCAAATTGCTCGGCTAAAAAACCGGCGTTAAGTTTCGTGGCCAGATCTTTTGCAAGCGTTGTTTTGCCTGATCCGATATTGCCTTCAATGCAAATGTAATTAACCTGTTGAATTGGTCTGACTTTCAGGGTGTCCCCACATTCCTTAAGCAGTGTGGCAATGGTTTTCTCTGAAACAGGATGAACAAAATCTTTATCAATATCAGCGAGTGGCTTAAGAACGAATTTACGTAAATGCAAACGTGGGTGCGGTATTTCAATACCTTCCGTTTCAATGACTTCATGATTAAAAAATAATATATCAATATCAATGATCCGGTCGCCGTTTTTGCTTCTGGTACGCACCCGTCCCAACCTTTTCTCTATTAATAACAAACCCTGCAGCAAGCCGGGCGCTTCATGAGGAGTAACTATTTTTATAACCTGGTTAAGAAAGCTTTTTTTTGAACGGCTTCCCCAGGCTTCTGTTTCGTAAATTTTAGACTGTGCGGTAATTCTCCCGCAGCCTTCCGCAATAAGGGCTTTGGCAGTGTTCAGGTTTTGCAAACGGTCGCCTAAATTTCCTCCCAAACATAAATAAACCTCGTTCATAACATCTTTATTAAAATCCAAAGTAAACTTTATACTTTTGTTTAAAATACAAATATATGAAACAGTTCTTTGGCGCATTCTTTGGTTCGGTAATTGGTATAATTATTGCTACCCTTTTAACGGTTATTATCATTATCGGAGTAGTAAAATCAAGCATTGGAGATGCCTTCAGTCACGAAAAATCTTCCGTTGTTAAATCTAACTCCATTCTGAAAATAACTCTTGATGGAAATATCTCCGATCGTGAAACTGAAAATCCGTTTGCCGATATAAAAGCCCTGAAAGGCCTTACCAATTCAGACGGTACAGGTTTAAACCTTCTTGTAGAAAAAATAAATACGGCAGCCGCTGACAGCAATATAAAGGGTATTTACATGGACATGAAACATGTTTCGGGCGGATATGCCAATATCACTGAGCTCAGAGACGCATTACTTCATTTTAAAAAATCAGGGAAATTTATTTATTGTTATTCTGAAATGTACGGCCAGCGGGAATATTATCTGGCTTCCGCGGCAAGCAACGTGTTTATTAATCCTCAGGGAGCCCTTGAATTTAAAGGTTTAAGCATGAGCTTAATGTTTTATAAAAACACGCTTGAAAAATTGGGTGTGGATCTGCAGGTGTTCAGGCATGGCAAATTTAAAAGCGCCGTTGAACCGTTTTTAATGAATAAAATGAGCGCTGCCAACAGGCTTCAGTCCGAAACTTTTTTAAATAGTATCTGGAACACCATGCTTGATGGAATAGCTAACGAACGGAAATTATCGAAAGCGGAATTAAATGACATCGCCAATAACCTTAGCATTGAAGATCCTAAAGACGCGGAAGGTAAACTTGTTGATGCTCTGGCTTATGAAGATGAAGTACTGGCCGAAATGAAGAAAAAAACAGGGGTGGAAGCGAATTCAAAATTGAACTTTATTGAACTTGCAAAATATGACACGCATAAAAAAATTAATCTTAAAGTTAATGATAAGCAAATTGCCGTAATTTATGCCAGTGGCGATATTGAAAGCGGTGATGGGGGAAACGAAAGTATTGGCAGTGAGCGCCTGGTTAAATCAATAAGGGAGGCCCGGCTCGATGATAAAATTAAAGCAATAGTTTTGCGCGTTAATTCGCCCGGAGGGAGCGCACTTGCCAGCGATGTAATCTGGCGCGAAGTAACCCTGGCCAAAAAAATCAAACCTTTTATTGTAAGCATGGGTAACCTGGCAGCAAGCGGAGGCTATTACATAAGTTGCGCAGCCGATAAAATTTACGCGCAGCCAAATACCATCACAGGATCTATAGGGGTTTTTGGTATGATACCAAATTTTCAAAAAGCTTTTGAACAAAAATTGGGTATTACAATTGATACTGTAAACACCAATAAACACAGCCACATAGGTTCAACCTTTTTACCTGTTAATGAAAAAGAGCAGGCTTATATTCAAAAAAGCGTGGAAAAAATTTACGATGTATTTACAAAACGTGTTGCCGAAGGTCGTAAAATGAACCAGGCACTGGTAGATAGTATTGGGCAGGGTAGGGTATGGACAGGCGCGGATGCTGTAAAAATAAACCTGGTTGATGAGCTGGGAGGATTAAATGACGCCATCGCCTATGCCGCAAAGGCTGCCAAACTAAAAGAGTATAAATTACTGGAGCTACCAAAGCAAACTAATCCCATTGATGAATTTTTAGGAAGAGCGGAAAGTGACGCTGAGGCCCGGGTTATTCAAAAAAACCTTGGCGATACTTATAGTTATTTTAAATATTTAAAAAATATAATTACAATTAAAGGAATTCAGGCACGCTTACCCTTTGAAATGATCATCAATTAGTAGGTTATTTGTTAATTACAAGGCTTTTATTCTTTTTGAATTTTAGTATTTATAAGTTATATTTATAACTTATTCAAAGTCGGTTTGCCCCTAACTAACACCATAACTCAGGAAATTGACGAGTTAAACCACGAAGCGTGGACTATTAATCGTAAAAACGCGGTTAAGTCTATTGAGCTGGCCCAAAATGCCTTGTCAAAAGCCAATGAAATAAATTACACAAAAGGTAAAGCACTGGCAAAAAAAACGTTAGGAGCCTGTCATGTATGGCTGTCGAAGAACGAAGAAGCCGCTAATTTTTGCTTTGAAGCAATTGCCTTATTCCAATCTATAAATGATAAAATAAATGAAGCTGAAACCAACTATTATCTTGGAGCCAATTTCTTTTATTTATCAGATTATGATTCATCCATAAAATATTACAAAAACAGTTATGATATAAGCGCCACCATAAACTTTGAGCCCGGAATGGCGGATGGTTTAAACGGGATGGGGACTTTATATTATACCATTGAACAAAATGATAAAGCTCTTAAAATGCTTCTTGAAAGCGAGAAACTTTGTTTAAAGCACAATGTAAAGGAAATTCTAATAAAGGTAAAAGATGGTTTGGGTGAGGCCTGTTATAACCTTAAACAGTATGACAATGCGCTAACATATTATTACGAATGTATTGAACTTGCCAATGAACTCAACGGTTTTCAACAGGTAAGGGCGTTTGCTTTAGATGGTTTGGGCCGCACATACGCCGCGCTCAATCAATTTAACAAGTCGCTCGAATGTTATAACCAAAGTCTGGACATACGGAAAGAACTTGGCTTTAAATTTGGCGTGGCCACCACACTTAATAATATCGGAAAGCTTTATAGTCTCCGTGAAGACAGTGCCAATGCCACCAAATATTTAAAAGAAGCTTATGATTTATCAATAGAAATAGGCTCTAAAGAAGGTGTTTATCAATCGAGCGAACGGCTCGCCGAGCTTTTTGAAAAAGAAGGCGAAGCAAGCAAAGCGCTTGATTATTATAAAATTTTTCATCAGGCCAAAGAAGAGGTGCGTAATCACAAAAGCGCGCAGCTTTCAAAAAGTCTTGAACTTCAGAACAAGGTGCTTCAATCTCAGGCCGAAAAGGCTATTTTAGAAGAACGTGCCAAAGAGCTTGAAAATTTTTCTGAAAGTTTGACAATTATGAGTGAGATTGGTCAGCAGATAATATCTAATCTTTCTGTTGAAACAATAGTTAACACCGTTTATAAAAGTGTAAATGGTTTAATGGAAGCTGTAGGTTTTGGGATAGGTTTGTATAAAAAAGAAACGCACTCTATTGTGTTTCCGATTTACATTGAAGGTGAGGAAACATTTAAAGATATTAAATATGATCTTAACGATTCTAACCGGCTTACAGCTTTGTGTTATAACAAGTCGCAGGATATTATCATAAATAATTTTGAAGCTGAAATTGGAAATTATATAAACCAAACTTCCGCTCCAAAGGCCGGTAAAACAGTAGAATCAATCATTTATCTGCCTTTAAAGTATAAAGAAGCGTTATTGGGTGTTATTACCGTTCAGAGTTTTAATAAGAACGCTTACAGTAACTATCACGTTAACATTCTTAAAAATCTGGCTACATACACAGCCATTGCTTTGGAAAATGCGAAGCTTTATGAACAGCAGGAGCTAACGGTTCAATCACGCACCCTTGAATTGGTGCAGAGCAAAGAAGAAATTGAACGCGCCTACCAAACCAACAAAAAAATTAATGAAATAGGCCGCGAAATCACTTCCAACCTAAATCTGGGACAAATTTTTAAGAAATTATATCACAGCATTAACGAAATAATGTCGGTAGAATGTTTTGGAGTTAGAATTTATAAACCCGAAACCAATACGGTGGAATATAAATTTGAAATGGAAAAGGGTGAAGTGTACGATGGAGTAGTAAGTATTCCATTAACAGATGATGATAATTATACGGTTTGGTGTATTAAGAACAAGAAGGATATTTTTTTAAACGATAATAAAAAAGAATTTTCAAAATACGTTAAACAAATTAAAGTGGTAACCGGCGATATGCCAAACTCTTTAATGTTTACTCCCATGATGATTGGCGATAAGCTCATTGGTGTTATAACGGTACAAAGTTTTAAATATAATGCCTACCAGCCCCATCACCTCGATATTCTTAAAACGCTTGCCACTTATACAGCTACAGCTCTTGAAAACGCTTATCTGTATGAAAACATGGAAGAAAAAGTGAATGAGCGAACCATAGAAGTGGTAAAGCAAAAAGAGCAGATTGAAAAAACATTTGAAAACACCAGGCTGGTAAGTGAAATTGGTAAAGAAATTTCAAGCACGTTTTCTATTCGCGATATTATAAGCAAAGTTTACAATAGCGTAAACAAGTTAATGGATGCGACCATGTTTGGCATTGGAATATTCGACAAGAAAACGGGAAGGATTAACTTTAACGGCGTAATCGAAAATGGTAAAAAGCTGGAGGATTATTTTTTCTCACTTGATAATACGGAAAGACCGGCAGTATGGTGCTTTACAAATCAGAAAGATTATGTGATCAATAGTTTTAGTGAAGAGTTTGTTAAAACAAAAAAGATCGATATTAAGGTACTGCAGGGTAATGCTACTGAATCAATCATTTATGTTCCGGTTACTCAGAACGATAAGAAGATTGGTGTGTTAACGGTTCAGAGCTACGTTGCCAACGCTTACAGCGAATATCATTTGCAGTTGATTAAAAGCCTTGCAGTATATGCGGCCATAGCCATTGATAACGCATCTCTTTACAACGATATGGAAGAGCGTGTAACGGAGCGCACCCACGAGATTGAAAAAAATTATAACGACACTTTGTTGCTGAGTCAGGTGGCTGAAGATATAAGCTCCTCACTTGAAGTACGTACCATTATTTCAAAAGTATATGCCAATATTAATAACCTGATGAAGGCCGATTGTTTTGGTATTGGAATTTTTAATGAGGCCACAAATTCTCTTGAATTTCCCGGTTTTGTTGAAAGAGGCGCGGTGTTACCTGATTCCTCCCTTGAGATCAGCGACTTGAACCGACTTGCCACGCAATGTTTTGTAAGTGAAACCGAAATCTTTATGAATGATTTTGGAATTGAGTATGAAAAATACATCAAGGGTATTCAAAAACCAATAGCCGGTCAGCACTCTTCTTCCATTATTTATCTGCCCATTTATTATAAAGAAAAATGTATTGGTGTTATTACCGTTCAGAGTTATGAAACGAATGCATACACTTCATATCATTTAAATATTTTAAAAAATCTGGCTGTATCAATAGGTATTGCCCTTGATAATGCCAATCTCTATCAGAACCTTGAAGAAAAAGTAAACGAACGTACCCGTGAGGTTGTAAAACAAAAAGAGCAGATAGAAAAAACGTTTGAAAATACACGCCTGGTTAGTGAAATTGGTCAGGAAATTTCCAGTACCTTTTCTATTGAAGACATTATAAGTAAAGTTTATAACCGGATCAATAAATTAATGGATGCCACCATGTTTGGTATTGGCATATTTGATCCGGAAAAGCAGCAGATTAATTTCAGAGGCGCCATTGAAGAAGGTGTTAAACTTGAAGATTACCATTATACCTTAACCGATGTTGGTCGCCCGGCTGTATTAGCGTTTGTGAATCAGTCTGAAATTGTAATTCATAATTTCACAGAGGAGTTTGTAAAAAGCAAAAAAGTTCAAAGCAGGCATTCTCTGCCGGGAAGAAATACTGAATCCATTATATACATTCCTCTTACGCAAAACAATAAAAAAATTGGGGTAATAACGGTTCAGAGTTATGATGCGTACGCGTATAACGATTACCATTTACAATTATTAAAAAACCTTGCTTTATTCACCGCCATTGCTCTTGACAATGCTTCTTTATACACCGACATGGAAGACAGGGTGAAAGAAAGAACAGATGAAATTACCACGGCTTATGAAAACACGCGTTTACTTAGTCAGATTGCCGAAGACATCAGCGCCTCTTTATCGGTTGAAACCATCAGCAGCAAACTGTACGAAAACGTAAATAAGTTAATGGACGCGACCATGTTTGGTATTGGCATGTATAATCCTTCCAACAACAATCTAGAGTTTAAAGGTTTTGTTGAGAATAACAATGTAATGGATGATTTCTTCTTCCAGGCGAACGATCCGAACAGATTGGCGGCTTATTGTTTTACCAATCGGATGGAAATTTTAATCAACGATTATACGTTGGATTATAAAAAGTATATAAAGGGAATGAAAGCCCCTGTTTCGGGGAAAGACTCAACTTCCATAGTTTATATTCCCTTATATGCCAAGGGAAAAATTATAGGTGTTTTTACAGTACAAAGTTTTGAAAGAGATGCCTATTCAGATTATCAGTTTAATATTCTTAAAAATCTGGCCGTATCAATTGGTATTGCACTTGATAACGCTAACCTTTATCAAAACCTTGAACAAAAGGTAGAGGAACGCACCAAGGAAGTGCATAAACAAAAAGCAATTATTGAAGAAAAAAACAAGGATATTACCGATAGTATTAAGTACGCCAAAAAAATTCAGCAAGCCATTGCGCCTAATATTGAAGAGTTTAACAGGAACTTTACGGATAGTTTTATTTTATATAAACCTAAAGATATTGTATCGGGAGATTTTTACTGGTTCGATCATTTTGATGATGAAATAACCGTATTTGCGGCCGCAGATTGCACTGGCCACGGGGTACCCGGCGCTTTCATGTCGCTCATTTGCAGCGATATCATGTATAAGGT
>JAOQAF010000111.1 GCA_025963735.1 Bacteroidota bacterium | reverse complement strand
ACTTCCAACGCTGTAAATGCGCCTTTACTTACCAAAAAAGGTGAGGTAAAATTAAATGCTACACAATCAGATATGCAAATAGCCTGGGCCGCGGGTAAACATTTAGGTATTATGGCCAATGGTTATTTTCAATCTTACCGCGCCAAAAATGATTATCAGCACCGAGGAGGAATGTTAGAGCTCGGAGCAGGTTATTATAAATCGCATAAAGATAAAGAGCACCTTGTTTTTGAAGCTTATGGCGGAGCAGGAATGGGAAGAGTTTATAAGCAGGAAATGGTAATGAGTGCGGATAACAGTTCGCAAAATCTGGCCAGCTTTACCGCTAATGGTGCTAAATTATTTGTTCAGCCCGGCATAGGTTTAACCACCGATTTCTTTGATATTGCCTTAACGCAGAGGTTATCAATTGTAAAATATACCAGGTTTGTTTCTCAAAACTATAGTAGCGAAGCACTTCAGCAAGACTATCTTGATAATCTTACAAAACCTGTTTTTGTATTTGTGGAGCCGGCCATCACCGCCCGTGCAGGTTACAAGTTTATTAAACTTCAGGCGCAATACGGTTTAACATTAAACATGTCATCCAATATCCGAAGCCCGGGTAACTTCGCTACGTTAGGTATAGTGGTTGATCTTAAATAAAGGCCGCCAATATTCATTTTTGTAAAAGTTATTTTGGCTTTCAAAATTCCTTTTTTAAGGTATTTTTCTTACATTCGTTGCTCTAAACAAGAAACCAAAAAACACACATTATGGCTTTTGATATCGAAATGATCAGGAAGGTTTACGCAGAAATGCCTTCAAAGATTGAAGCCGCCCGCAAACAATTGGGCCGCCCCCTAACCCTCGCAGAAAAAATACTTTATTCACATCTTCATACCGATCAAAAATTTGACAATTTTGAGCGGGGAAAATCATACGTTGATTTTGGTCCGGACCGTGTAGCCATGCAGGATGCAACAGCTCAAATGGCTTTGCTACAGTTTATGCAGGCAGGCAGGCCAACTGTTGCCGTACCTTCCACTGTTCACTGTGATCACCTGATTACTGCCAAAGTTGGTGCTAAAACCGATCTTGAATTTGCAACCAAAGAAAGTAAAGAAGTGTTTGACTTTTTGGGTTCGGTATCAAATAAATACGGTTTAGGTTTTTGGAAACCCGGTGCAGGAATTATTCACCAAGTTGTTTTGGAAAATTATGCTTTTCCCGGAGGAATGATGATTGGTACCGATTCTCACACCGTTAACGCTGGAGGTTTGGGTATGATTGCAATTGGCGTAGGCGGAGCAGATGCCTGTGATGTAATGGCGGGCCTTCCATGGGAATTAAAATTTCCTAGACTTATTGGGATCAAATTAACAGGTAAACTCAGCGGTTGGGCGAGCGCCAAAGACGTAATTTTAAAAGTGGCCGGTATTTTAACCGTAAAGGGAGGCACCGATAAGATAATTGAATATTTTGGCGAAGGCGCATTAAGCCTGAGCTGTACGGGTAAAGGCACAATTTGTAACATGGGTGCGGAGGTGGGAGCAACAACTTCTACGTTTGGATACGATGAAAGCATGAGCCGTTACCTGAAAGCTACTAAACGTGCCGATGTGGCTGACTTAGCTGATAAAATTAAAGCGCATTTAACAGGAGATCCGGAAGTATATGCCGACCCTTCTAAATATTTTGATGAAGTTATCGAAATTAATTTATCTGAACTGGAACCTCACGTTAATGGTCCTTTTACTCCCGATTTAGCTACGCCTATCTCTAAATTAAAAGATGCGGCTATTGAAAATGGCTGGCCTTTAAAAATTGAAGCCGGTTTAATAGGTTCTTGTACCAACTCTTCTTATGAAGATATTTCAAGGGCTGTATCATTGGCTAAACAAGCTGCCGCAAAACATTTAAAGCCAAAGGCCGAATATATGATCAACCCGGGTTCAGAGCAAATACGCTTTACAATTGAACGTGATGGTTTTTTAAAAGTATTTGAAGATTTTGGAGCAACCGTATTTACTAACGCTTGCGGGCCGTGTATAGGTATGTGGGACAGGGTTGGTTCTGAGAAAAAAGAAAAAAATACTATTGTTCACTCTTTTAACCGGAACTTCGCAAAACGTGCGGATGGCAATCCGAATACCTACGCGTTTGTTGCATCTCCTGAAATGGTGGCTGCGCTTGCTATTGCCGGTGATCTTACGTTTAACCCAATGACCGACTACCTTACAAACGAAAAAGGTGAGAAAGTGAAACTGGACGAACCAACAGGCTTTGAACTACCGCCAAAAGGATTTGATGTTAAGGATGCAGGCTTCCAGGCTCCGGCTAAGGATGGCAGTAAAGTGGAGGTTTTAGTTAGTCCCGACTCACAGCGTTTACAAATTCTCGCGCCATTTACTCCCTGGGAAGGTGTAGATATTAAAGATCTTAAATTATTAATAAAGGCAAAAGGAAAATGCACAACAGATCATATTTCTATGGCAGGCCCATGGTTAAAGTTCCGCGGACATTTAGACAACATTTCCAATAACATGTTAATTGGAGCAATTAATTCATTTAATGATAAAACAGATTCTGTAAAAAACCAGTTAACAAATACATATGATTCAGTGCCTGCGGTGCAACGCGCTTACAAAGCTAAACACATTGGTTCTATTGTAGTAGGTGATGAAAATTACGGCGAAGGTTCAAGCCGCGAGCACGCCGCTATGGAGCCACGCCACCTGGGCGTTCGCGCAGTTCTTGTAAAATCATTTGCACGTATTCACGAAACCAATCTTAAGAAACAAGGAATGCTTGCTTTAACTTTTTCGAACAAAGAAGATTACAACAAGATTCAGGAAGATGATACCATTGACATTACTGGCTTAACCACCTTTACACCGGGTCAGCATTTAACGGTTGTTTTGCACCACAACGATGGAAGTAAAGATGAGATCAATGTTAACCACAGTTATAATGCGCAGCAGATTGAATGGTTTAAGGCGGGCGGCGCTTTAAATATAATAAGGGCCAGCGTAAAAGCGTAAAAACAGAAGGCCGGTTTATCCGGCCTTTTTTTATATGAAATTAAAATTAATTAAAAAAGTAGACCTTCCTTATGCGACGGTTCAATTATTTGAGCCACCGTTGCTGCGCGTTGAAATTACAATGGATCTGGTAATAACAAAAGTGGAAGCGGCCGCCATTAATGAGGTAATGGGAATTTTATCGGGAGGGAAAGAAATGCCTTACATGTTGCTGGCAAATGAAAAAACACAGTTCGACAGTTCTTCGAGAGAATATACAGCCACAACTGAAGGTTCACGCTACAAAAAAGCCGAAGCCTTAGTTATCCGCACATTAGCACACCGTTTGCTTGCTGAACTTTATCTTAAAATAAACCAACCACCAAAGCCCTGCAAAACCTTTACCAATGAGGAAGATGCGGTAGACTGGTTACTCACTTTTCATTGACCTTTTATTCCTTCAGAAGTTTATTTAAGTTTCCTGTTTTGCAAAACGGTCTCTCGAAGACACATTAGAGGGCATTCGACAAACTCAGAAATCGCTTTCTGTTTTTGCTACCCCGCCTGGAACTCTCAAAGTACGGTGCCTGAGGCTCTCGAAGGCACACCGAGAAGGCCCCTCGATAAACTCAGATATCTCTCCATTCTACCACCTTCACTCAATAAGTAAGTTACGAAAACCGGCAGGCGCATGTTCCTTCATTTTTAATTTTTTTTGTTCCCTTACAAATTTCTATTTCCTAAAAAATCACAAGTCCTCCACTCTGCTTTTTTAATTTTTGTTATCTTCAGCCAATTAATTGTATGGGAAATTATATCTTTTTAGGGCTGGTGCTTGCTTCATTTTTCGGGCTCAGCAAACTATTCGCAAAAGCCGGTGTCGAAAGCTGGAAAGGCTGGGTTCCGTTTTATAATTTTTACTGCTTATCTAAACTTCTTGGTAAACCATGGTGGTGGTGTTTAATTATGGCTGTGCCCGGCGTTAACATTCTTATGTATGGCGTGTATGGATTTAACGTAGCGCGGGCGTTTAATAAACCTTCCAACGCCGATCTTTTATTCGCGTCGCTGTTACCTTATATTTTCTTTGTAAAAATTGGCATGGATCCTACTGCAAAATTTGTAGGCCTTGAACGTTACAAGGTAGAACCTATTAAGTTTATTAAGAACTGGATTGACCCAATTATATTTGCGGTAATTGCAGCGAGTATTATTCGTGGTTATTTTATTGAAGCTTTTACCATTCCCACATCTTCACTTGAAAAAAGTTTAATGGTTGGTGATTTTTTATTCGTCAATAAATTCGCGTACGGTCCAAAGATCCCGCAAACTCCCTTGTCTTTTCCATTTGCGCACCATACACTCCCTTTAAGCGAAACAAAAAAATCATACCTCGAGTGGATCAAATTACCATATTTCCGATTGCCGGGTTTTGGTCATGTTAAAAATAACGACATCGTGGTGTTTAATTACCCTGATGGTGATACGGTTCTTCAAAGCGAACAGAACATGAGTTATTACGCATTGAAACGTTATTTCGCGCAGATACTTGAAAATGAAGATGTACGGGCAGGACAACAGCCTAAATCCAAAGCATATTACCAGGCGCGGACCAATGAACTGATCAACAATGAAGATGGTGTAAACCTTATTAATGGCAAGCGGATGGGCAAAGTAGTTGCAAGGCCTGTGGATAAACGCGAACATTACGTAAAGCGCTGCGTTGGTATTGCAGGAGATAAACTGGAAGTGAGGGATGGAGAAATATTTATTAATGATAAAAAACAAGCTATGCCCGAATTTGCGCAGCATAATTATTTTGTAAAATGCAGCGAAAGAGTTTTTGGAGAGGAAATAACTTTACCTAATGGTCAGCCTTCTTTAGGGAACATTAAAGCCCTTGATACGCTTGATATTTATGTGACGGAAGTTGGTGTAGCAGCCATTTCCAAAGATACCATTGTTTATCGCCTTAACATGCCGGCACATGTAATGGAAAAAGTGAAACGCATACCCGGAGTAATTTCAGTGGAAAGAAAGATCGATAAGAAAGGAAGTCCTGACCAATCTATTTTTCCGCATAACTCGGCTTATGGATGGAACAACGATAATTTTGGACCGTTATATTTGCCAAGGGCCGGTCAAACCATGCCAATTGATACGCACAACATTTGTTTGTATGAAAAGATTTTAAATACTTATGATAACGGTATTCACCAGGTTACCAAACAAGGCAGCCAGGTATTGTACGATGGTAAGCCTATTAACAGCTATACCTTTAAACAGGATTATTACTTTATGATGGGCGATAACCGCCATAACAGTGCCGATAGCCGCAGCTGGGGTTTTGTACCGTTTGATCATGTGGTAGGCTCTCCGTTTTTTGTATGGTTCAGTATGAAATATTCTGAAAACAATCCTGTTAGCGGAAAATCAGCAATAAAATCCTTAACAAAAAACAGTAAAGAAGGTAAGTTCAGATGGGAACGCTTTTTATGTTACGTAGAAGCGGGCAACCTTCATTCGGTTAAAATTCCTTTTATACTTGCTGTACTCGCTATCTGGGGCTTTAACAAGTGGAACTCAAGACGTAAATTAAAAACTGGAAAAGCTTAAAAAATATTATTTGTCAGCAAAAAATTTTAAGTGGTTGTTAAGTTTATTAATAGCACTGCTGCTTTTTTTTCTTATTAAGATTTTTGTTTTTGATATCGTTAAAATAAGTACGCGCGACATGTTATCCACATACAGGCCCGGCGATACTTTTTTAATTAAGAAAGCCGCAAACACTTACCATACAAACGATATCATTTATTTCAGATACCCGGCCTATGATACGGTTATACCGCTTACGTTGTGCTTGCAGCGCCTTATTGGCCTTCCGGGTGATACCATTGAGATAAAAGACAAAAACATTTTCATTAATAATTATTTAATAAAAGACACTGCCAGCATTAAGTTCAATTATTTTATAAAATCCAAAGTTAAGCTCGATTCTAATTTTATTGTGAATAATAATTTACTTGAAGGAGGAGCCGTTTCAAGCGAGCTGGATTACAGCTATTCTTTAACAAAAGAAGAAGCGGAAAAAATGTCCAAACAAGATAGTATTGTAAAAACAGAACTTAAAAAAGAACCAAAGGGCGTTTTTGATGAAACAGTGTTCCCCTATTCTACCTTATTCAGCTGGAACATGGACAACTTCGGGAAACTCTACATTCCAAAAAAACACGACACCTTACATCTTGATTCTTTAAATATTCTTTTATACATAAAACTACTTACTGAATTCGAAAACAATGAACTGGAAATAAAGCGGGATAGTATTTTTATTAATAACAATTATACAAGGCGTTACATAGTAAAGCATAATTATTATTTTGTACTTGGCGATAACCGCGATAACGCTAACGACTCAAGGGTATTTGGATTTTTACCTGAAAGTTACATTAAGGGTAAAGTAATCTCTCTGCTAAAAAGAAAATAAATGAACGTGTTGTTAAGTACCGCTTACTGGCCAAATCTTCATTATTTTTATTATGTATTAAAAGCTGAAAAAGTAACCATTGAAGCCCATGAACATTATCAAAAACAAAGTTTCAGAAACCGCACACAAGTATTAACTGCGAATGGTATTTTAGATTTAACTATTCCTGTTAAAAAAAAAGCGCTCAAAGAATTAATATCCGAACAGGAAATAAGTTACAGCGAAGCCTGGCAACTTAAGCACTGGCGGGCCATTACAAGTGCCTATAAAAATTCGCCTTATTTTGAATATTTTGAGGATGACCTTAAAAAATTTTATACAGAGGAATATAAATTTTTACTGAACTATAATCTTGAACAGTTAAAAACTCTTTTTAAACTTTTACGAATTAAAAAAGAACTGCATCTTACTTCTCATTTTGAACGCACTGTTAAAGAAGAATCAGACCTGAGAGAAATAATTCATCCTAAAAACAATGCACTTACTGATGATATAACGGGAGAGTTTTTAAGCAAACCTTATTATCAGACATTTGAAAATAAATTTAAATTTACTCCAAACCTCAGCGTGCTGGATTTGTTATTGAATAAAGGAATGGAAACCCTTGATTACTTTCCTAAAGCTACTTTAACGTTGTAAGCACCTTTGTTGCTTGCATTATAAACCGTTTCATATATGGCTATCATGATCACTCCCGACGTTTTAGCGGTACCACTAAATTTTGCGCCTGCCTTTAAAGTTTCGGTAGAAGACTCTCCGATTTTATAAACTACCTGACCGTAAGTTGGATAACCTCCTGAAGAGTATTCACCGTCATCGCTTGCACCATAAGGCTTTGTAAATTCAGCGGCACCTTCGGCCTTGCTGCTCCCGTCGGGTTTGTATTTGGAATTACTTAAACTTGATAATGTAACTTCGCCATTGGCTGTGATGGTGAAACGTTGGCCAGATTTTACGGTGATTCCGGTTTTTAACCATCCTCCATTAGTATTACCGGAAATATTTTTGGAGGCCAGAAGTTTAAATGAAAATTCTCCTTTACCGCCTTCTGAAACAACAGAAACATCAATGCTTTTAATTTTTTCTTTGGGTACCGATAAATTTCCGTAGTCAGTTTTAATATCCATTTTTGAAAAATTATAATTACCTCCAATGGTATAATTATTATCAAGAGTCAGAATATCCTCCATGGGTGCCTCGTGACTTAAATTATTGGCGGTTTTAATTTCAGAGAGCGCGTTATCTATTGTGTACTCACCGGTATATGCAAATTCTTCAGAAATGTTTTTTGGATCATTGTAAAACTCATTAATTACAGGTATGGCTTTTATCCCAAGTTTTATAAGATCGTTATAAGTTGCTTTACGCGTTTCGTCACTATTGCTGGTGGAAAGAATTTTCAAATAACTTTTAGCTTTTTCTGAAACCCCGTTATCCTTCCTAATACCAACATCAATATGACTTATTTTGGCAACCGGAATGATGAGCTTACCATAGGAGGTTATTAGCTCCACATCATTAACCATGGAAGTGCCTTTAATAATATTACCATCTAGTAATTCAAGGCTTACATCGGCCTGCTTTTGAGCAGTAACAGAGATGGCAAACCCAATTAAAAAAACAAATAGGAAATTTTTCATAACTATGCCTGTAAGATTACATACCGGCAGTGCCGGATAATATGGAAAGATCTGTGGCTGAAGACCGGTCGGTAGGTTTAATTGCCAGCACCGGAACCTTGCTTAAATGTATAACCTGTTGGGCATACGGACCAAGAAAGAATCCGCTGATTTCAGCATCCTGATCTGTCATGATAACGATCATATCTGCATCAATTTGTTTTGTATAATTGATGGTAGCTGTGGCTCTGTTCTTTACATTGTTAACTACATCCGACTGAAAAGCAACTCCTTTTTCTTTGGCGAGTTTTTCTATTTGATGAAGAATTAATTCAATGGATGGTTTCTCGCCTTCTTCTCCTGCGCCTAATAAAGCTACGGCATAAACTTTTGCCCCGAACTTTTTCGCCATTTCCAGCGAGTAGTTTACCTTTTGACGCGTATGTGCACTTGTATCGATAGGCAGTAATATTTTATTGTAACCATTATGATCTGCCTCACTGCTCATAGCCATGGTTGGACATGTAGATTTAGTTAACACTTTTAGCGCGTTACTTCCAATTACAAGTTCTTCCATTGGTGAGTAACCATGGGTTCCCATAACAATTAGTGAGGCACCTATTTCTTTAGCTACGTTTACAATTTCAGCGCTCGGATTACCGGTTTTAATAATAAACTCTATGGAAAGGTCGTACTCTGCTTTAATTTCTTCTACCAGTTCGGCCAGTTTTTTTTCCGCTTTGTTTTCAAGGTTATTATCTGCTTTAAATTCCACTAATGGAACAAACATGTTTTGCGCCATATACTGTGCGTTAATAACATGAAGAAGGAACATTTGTCCTTTGGTTTCCTTAGCTATAAAAGCACCGTGCCTGATGGCTAACTGAGAGGTTTCGCTAAAATCAACCGGCACCAGTATTTTTGAAGAATTAAAATGTATCATAATCAGCTAAATATTTTTATTGTCAACTAAATGTAAGACATAATTTCAAAAAACAAAATTTTATACCGCTAATTTCTTGTAGCGCGGTCTTTTTGGCTCTACATTCCCTAAACGTTTTTTCCTGTTTTCTTCATATTCACTGTAACCTCCTTCAAAATAAACAACGCTGCTGTCGCCTTCAAAAGCAAGAATATGCGTGCACACCCGATCAAGAAACCACCTGTCGTGACTGATAATAACAGCACAACCCGCAAAATTTTCAAGTCCTTCCTCAAGAGCACGGAGTGTATTTACATCCAGGTCGTTGGTAGGCTCATCGAGTAATAATACATTTCCTTCTTCTTTAAGAGCCATGGCCAGGTGTAAACGGTTACGCTCTCCTCCCGAAAGCACACTTACTTTTTTCCCCTGATCGCTGCCCGCGAAATTAAATCTAGAAATATAGGCTCTTGAATTCATTGCTTTACCGCCAAGATTAATATTATCCAGACCTCCGCTTATAACATCATAAACAGTTTTATTAGGATCCAGTTCTTTATGATTCTGATCCACATAACTTATTTTAACCGTAGGCCCTACTTTAAATTCTCCGCTGTTAGGGGTTTCTTCACCCATGATCATGCGGAACAAGGTTGTTTTACCGGCACCGTTAGGCCCTATAATGCCCACGATACCTGCTGGCGGTAATTTGAAATTTAAATGTTCGTATAATAAACGATCGCCAAATCCTTTGCTTACCTCAAC
>JAOQAF010000093.1 GCA_025963735.1 Bacteroidota bacterium | reverse complement strand
CCAATAGGTCCCGACACAACCTGCATGGGTCCATTTTCATCACCCCGCCAATTACCAACTGTTATTTTATGCATGCCACTTCTTCCTGCGGGAAATAAAGCCGAATGCCATCCAAATAAACGGTTTCTGGTCAGTGGCTTTTTGAAATGTTGCGTCGCATCCAGCATCATTTCCACAACGCCGTCTACATCTCTGTCCGAAGCCACTAATCCTGCAATGTCCATCCCTAATTTACGTGCAAGGGATGAGCGCACCTGTTCAGGATTTAAAAGTTCTCCTTCTATTTCAGATGATTTAAGAACATCCAGTGTTAACGTTTTAAGAGTGGCTTCATTTCTTAGGTCAAAACCTAAAGCCTGCATATATCCTTGTAACCGGCCCTGCTTGTGCCTTACGCGTGATAAAACTTCTAAAACGCCCGCATTATCCCAACTAAATTCAGGCCATTTATTTGCCTGATGAATATATTTAAAATATAATCGCCGCATTTATACGGTAAATATACATTTATTCTCCGCATATTTACTGAGAATATTTATTAATCTCCGCAAATTTGCGGCTATTGTCCTATTTATTCTCCGCAAATTCCATCGGGATAAAAAATTGAAGATATAAAAACTGATCACTCACTCGTTCAAAATGGCATTTCACCCAACATTTTAATAGTTTCGCTCATTTCCTTTAATTTTTTTGTAACTGAGTATCAAATACTTAGTTATATAATTAAAGTTATTTGAAATTTTGGTGTAACCCCGCATGTGTTATTTGCTTATAAGTCTTAAATGAGTTTTCAGCTTATGGCAATCAACCCGCATTATCATCACACGTCAGATCAGCTTAATGAAGAATTACTCATCATTGAAGCAGCCAAACTGAACCCTGAGCGTTTTGCTCCCTTGTACGATAAATACTACAAGCAGATCTTTAATTATCTCTACCAGAGAATGGAGGATAAAGATTCGGCTTTTGATATTACCGGGCAGGTTTTTTTAAAAGCGCTTATCAATCTTAATACATATCAGTTTAAAGGCGTTCCCTTTGCAAGCTGGCTTTACAGAATAGCGTACAATGAAATGATGCAGTTATTCAGAAGCCAGAAAGATAAACGCGCAGTGAATGCTGATATAGGTGACCTTAGATTTATTTGCGAAGAAAATGAAGAACCATTTTTTGAAGAATACATACCTGTAATCAAGCGGCTTATTCTTCAGCTTGACAATGATGATCTGCAAATGGTGGAAATGCGGTTTTTTGAAAAACGTCCTTTTAAAGAAATTGCTGAGATCCTGGATATAACCGAAGTTAACGCCAAAGTACGTATGTACCGAATTATTGAAAAACTTAAAAAATCGTTGAGTAAACTAAAAATATGATATGACACCAAATTTTAATATTGACCGCCCAAAAGTAAGTGATGAAGAGATACACAAGCATAAAAATTTTGATGAGTTAGTTAAACAATTTAAACAGCAAAGTATTCAAAAAGCCAAACTCGACAACAGTTGGTGGAAGAATAAAAAGGTCCGGTACAGCTCAGTTATAGCAGGAACCGTTGTAATTTGCACCATCACTTATCTCGCACTTTTTAATTCAAACCAAAAACAAAACACGAATGATAAAATAATTACTCAATCAAATCCGGCTCCGGCTCCGCATAAAAAATTCATTTCTCCTCCTTCTAATAAATTATCCATCCCCTACTCTACTTACACCATAAGTAATACAAAGGGCGGAGAAATAAAACATAGTACGGCCTCCACAATTAAAATCCCGAAAAAAAGTTTTGTTGATAAAAACGGCAAAGACGTAATTGGCGATGTTACCATTGAGTACAGGGAGTTTCAGGATAAAGGAGATATTATTGCTTCAGGAATACCAATGAATTATGATAGCAGCGGAATAAAATTAAATTTAGAATCTGCCGGAATGTTTGATATTCAAGGATCTCAAAATGGTGAAGCTGTATTTATCAAACCCGGATCAAACCTGGAGGTTGAGCTTGCTTCTGCCAATAACGAAAATCGTTTTAACCAATATTACCTTGATACCATTCAAAAAAACTGGACCTATTTAAAAAAGGATCAGCTTTTAAACCCAAAGGAAATAATGGCAATCACCAGTGAAGTACGTCATTCAGGAATGGATGGAAAAGAAAATCAAAAAAAACTGGAACTATTAAAGAACGTAGTTACCGTTATTATCCCTAAACGCCTAGACAGCGTTAAGATAGTGTATACCAATAAAGTGTCCTCTCTTCCAAAAGCGAAAGAACCATTAAAACCGTCGCAGCCTACTGGTAAACCTACCTTCTATATTGATGGCAGCCAGGAAGAATTTCCTGAACTTGCAGCCTTTGATAAAGTAATCTTTGAAGTTGGAGATGAAAATAAAAACTATACCAAAAGCATGCACGATGTTACCTGGAGCGATGTAAAAGTAAGTGAAGGTCCTCTGAAAGGAAAGAACTATCTGTTAACACTAACGTATCGCAGCCGGGTTGAGAAACTGATTGTTTATCCTGTTTTAAGCGGCGCCGATTTTGAAAAAGCCCATAAAAAATATGAACAAAAGTTTCTTGAATATAAGAGCCTTGCCGAAAAAAGAACGGCGGATGAAAAAAAGATAATGGCGGAAATGGAGGCAAAACAAAAAATTTATTTAGCCGAGATTGACAAAAATAACCGCGCTATAGAAGCTCTCTCGCGCCAACGGGATTTGAATACCCTGAATAATAGTTTCAGCGGAATGAATAATGCTACAAGAGCAATGAGGGTGTTCAGTATTTCAAAATTTGGAATTTATAACTCTGATTGTCCGCACACGTTACCGGAAGGCATTATAATGTCACCTCAATTTTCTTTAAACGAAAACGGAAAAATAATTTTGCCTGATTTGGTTTACCTGGTTGATCATACAGGTAATTTGGTATTTAATTACGCATCTGCCCAAATATCCAACATCAGATATAACCCTGCTTCCATTAACAGTTTTGTAGTGTTTATAAAAAACAAAATGTATTTGTGCGACAAAAATTCTTTTACCCGGGGTTTAAGTAAGAACTCTAAATTTTCAGTCACAGAACTTCCTGAAAGTGCAGATAACCTTCCCGACTTTAAAAAAACATTAGAGATTTGAAAAAGTATGCTTCCTTATGCCTTCGCGGATAGTAATTTTTTAAAGAATTCCATTAGAAAACAACTCTTTTAAACCTTATATTTACGCCATAATTTTATGGCACAATTAGTAATATTTCGCCACGGCCAAAGCGCCTGGAACCTGGAAAATAAATTTACAGGATGGGTAGATGTAGATCTTACCCCAAAAGGCATTGAAGAAGCAAAGAACGCAGGATCAAAACTAAAAGGTTTTCATTTTGATTATGCCTATGCTTCTGATCTGCAAAGGGCGCAAAAAACGCTCACCCTTGCGCTTGAAGCTGCAGGGCATCCGCCTATAACACCTGTTTATAACAAAGCTTTGAATGAACGTATGTACGGCGATCTCCAGGGATTGGATAAAACCGAAACAGTAAAAAAATACGGCGAAGAACAAGTGAAAATCTGGAGAAGAAGTTATGATATTCCGCCTCCAAAAGGAGAAAGTTTAAAAGACACTGCTGCACGGGTTATTCCTTATTTTGAAAGTGAGGTTATTCCGAAATTAAAAGACGGAAAAAATGTTGTGATTGCCGCGCACGGAAATTCTTTACGCGCCTTAATCATGTATCTTGAAAAAATGACACCTGAACAGATTCTTGAATTTGAAATTGGAACGGGCCAGCCCCGGTTATACGATCTTAATTCAGACCTTGAATTGCTTAATGTAAAAAACCTGTAACATGCAACCGTTCTTAAGCGCCGACAGTAAAGTAATAGCAGTTGATTTTGATGGTACAATTGTAGAACATAAATATCCTGCCATTGGCAAAGAAATGTTGTTTGCTTTTGCAACACTTAAGGCACTGCAGCAGAAAGGCCATAAACTCATTTTATGGACATTCAGAGCCGGAAACACTTTGCAGGACGCGGTTGAGTATTGCCGGAAAAACGGGATAGAATTTTACGCGGTTAATAAAAATTATCCCGAAGAAATTTATGATGAAAATATATCGCGAAAAATTAACGCTGATATTTTTATTGACGACAGGAATGTAGGCGGCTTTCTGGGCTGGAGCGATGTATGGCAAACGCTTCATCCGGAGGGAGAAAAATTTCATCATCAATTACGGAATTCCGAAGCGCACCATAATTACAATAAATCAGAAGGATCGATCTTCAAAAAACTGTTTGGTAAAAAATGATATTCTTAAAAACCCGTGAAGAAATTGAGTTAATGCGCGAATCGGCGCTTATGGTTTCACGCACCCTGGCCTTGATAGCAAGAGAAGTGAAACCCGGAGTTAAACCGATAGACCTGGATAAGCTGGCGGAGCAATACATCCGGGATAACGGCGGAGTGCCAGCTTTTAAAGGATATAAAGGCCATAATGGCGCGCCAGACTTTCCTGCCACTCTCTGCATTTCTATTAACGAAGCCGTGGTTCACGGTATACCAACAGATAAACCCTTAAAAGAAGGCGATATTATTTCAGTTGATTGCGGTGTGAAAAAAAACGGATATTATGGTGATCATGCTTATACATTTGCGGTAGGTGAAATTAAACCTGAAGTTCAAAAACTTATTGATGTTACCAAGCAATCGTTATATCTGGGCATTGAACAAATGGTAAGCGGAAATAGAATCGGTGATATAAGTTTTGCCATTCAGCAATACGCCGAAAAAAATGGTTTTGGCGTGGTGCGTGAACTTGTTGGTCACGGTCTTGGAAAAAATTTGCACGAAGAGCCTGAAGTTCCGAATTATGGCAAACGCGGTGATGGTCCGAAACTGAAAGAAGGTATGGTATTGGCAATTGAACCCATGATAAACATGGGAAAAAAAGATATTAAACAATTAAAAGACGGGTGGACAATTGTGACCTCAGATGGTAAGCCCAGCGCGCATTTTGAACATGATGTAGCCATTATTGATGGTAAGCCTGAAATTTTGAGTAGTTACGCATTTATTGAAGAAGCTATTGCTTCAGTTAGA
>JAOQAF010000061.1 GCA_025963735.1 Bacteroidota bacterium | reverse complement strand
TTTAGAATATAACCCGCGGTATTTTAAAGGCTTTATTACAATGAGTTTGTTTTACGAAACCGGATACGGGCTCGAGAACCGTAAGGAATATTATTACCTGGAAGTTGCGCCGGGTCAGGGCCAATATGCATGGAAGGATTACAATAACAATTTAATAAAGGAAGTAAATGAATTTGAGGTCGCGCAGTTCAGCGATCAGGCAAGGTTTATAAGAATTTATACCCCCACAAATAATTATATTAAAGTATTGCAAAATCAAATGAGTGTGTCGGTAAATTTAAGACCAGGTGCTATTTTACGTAACCCACAAAACAGCGCTCAAAAATTTGCGAATCGTTGGATAATTCAGTCTGCAATGCGGGTTGACAATAAAACATCAGACAATAAAAGCGCCGATAATTTTAATCCGTTTTTAAGTGTAAATGATACATTACTTATTGCCAATAATAACAATTTAAGACAGAGTGTTTTCTTTAATCAGTCATCCCCGGTGTTTGGCGCAGATTACACATATATTAATAATCAATCAAAACAATTACTAACCAATGGCATAGAAAAAAGAACAATTATTTCGCATGAAATACGCTGGCGGCTTAATTTTTTTAAGGCTTGGGCAATTAACAGCAATTCTATTTTCTCGCAAAAAGGCAATCGCTCACAGTTATTCTCAACTCGCAATTATCTTGTAGAATCTTATGAAAGCGAACAAAAACTCATTTATCAGCCAAACACTTATTTAAGGATAAGCGCCATTTACAAATACACGCAAAAACAAAATATCATTGAAGGAGGTTTACAAAAGGCATTATTAAATACCTACGCGATGGAAATAAAATTTAATCAGACTGAAAAAGGAAGTTTAACAGGAAGGGCCGATTACATTCAAATCGATTTTAATGACACTCAGAACTCACCGATAGCCTACGAGATGCTGAACGCATTGAATAAAGGTGAAAATTTTACATGGGAACTCAGCTACCAAAGAAACTTAAACAATAACATTCAGATAAGTATTAATTACAATGGAAGGAAAACCCCGAATGTAAACGCCGTTCATTTAGGCGGGGCACAGATAAGGGCATTTTTTTAAAACCCGCGCGGAATTACATCTCTCCTATGACGCTCTGTGAGCCCCTCACAACATCACCGATCTTTACGTTCAGTTTAGTTTCAAGAGGTAAGAAAAGATCTACGCGCGATCCGAATTTGATAAAACCCATTTGTCCGCATTGTTCGGCTTTGTCTCCTTCTTTAACATACCACACTATCCGTCGTGCAAGAGCTCCGGCAATTTGCCTGAACAGAATTTCCTTACCACTGTCATGCTTCACAACAATTGTTGTTCTTTCATTATCGGTGCTGCTTTTTGGTTCCCAGGCTGCGAGAAATTTACCGGGATGGTATTTAAAAAAACTTACAGTTCCACTGATGGGATAACGGTTAATATGCACGTTTATAGGACTCATAAAAATACTTACCTGCAAACGCTTTTCCTTAAAATATTCATTCTCCACCGTTTCTTCAATCACAACAACTTTTCCATCCGCGGGAGCGATAATAAGTGTATGATCAAGTGTGTGCTCACGTGTTGGATCACGGAAGAACTGAACAATAACAAGAGTTAAAAACGCGCTTAATAAATAAGCAAACCATTGTGCTATAGCGTAAGTCGGAAAAAAATGATGACCTATAAAAATCAGAATAATACTGAAAACAAGTACTATAATTAAACTGGCGTAACCCTCTTTGTGAAATTTCATTTATTAATAATAATGTTCAAAGATAATGGTTTAAAATCAATAAAATTATACCTAAAAACTTGGTAAATACATTAGCTTTTCTACATTTGTTGTTCTAAAATAAACATTCTTAATCATGAGTAAAATTAAAGTAGCCAATCCCGTAGTAGAGTTAGACGGTGATGAAATGACACGGATCATTTGGAAATTCATAAAAGACAAATTGATTGTTCCGTATCTTGATATTGATATTAAATACTACGACCTTGGCATGGAACACCGCGATGCCACTAATGATCAGGTTACAATTGACGCCGCTGAAGCCATAAAAAAATATCAGGTTGGTATAAAATGCGCCACTATCACGCCTGATGAAGCGCGTGTAAAAGAATTTAATCTAAAACAAATGTGGAAGTCGCCAAACGGTACTATCCGTAATATATTAGACGGAACCGTTTTCCGCGAGCCAATCGTTTGTAAAAACGTACCGCGTCTTGTTACCAACTGGACTTCGCCGATTATTGTTGGTCGTCACGCATTCGGAGATCAGTACAAAGCAACCGATTTCGTGATTCCGGGAAAAGGAAAGTTAACGATGAAATTTGAAGGAGAAGACGGAAAAGTGATCGAGCATGAAGTATTTAAATTTACCGGTGCGGGTGTGGCAATGGGAATGTATAATCTTGAAGAATCTATTCGTGGTTTTGCACACTCTTGTTTTAATGTAGCTTTAAATAAAAAATGGCCTTTATATCTTTCTACAAAAAACACCATTCTTAAAAAGTACGATGGTCGTTTTAAAGATATTTTCGAAGAAATTTATCAGAAAGATTACAAATCAAAATACGAAGCTGCAGGAATTGTTTATGAACACCGCTTAATTGACGACATGGTAGCATCTGCTTTAAAATGGAACGGAAGTTTTGTTTGGGCGTGTAAAAATTATGACGGAGATGTTCAGTCAGACTCCGTGGCTCAAGGATTTGGTTCATTAGGGTTAATGACCTCGGTATTAATTACTCCGGACGGAAAAATTATGGAAGCTGAAGCTGCACACGGTACAGTAACGCGTCACTTCCGTGATCACCAGGCCGGAAAACCAACTTCTACCAATCCAATAGCGAGTATTTTCGCATGGACCAGAGGACTTGAATTCCGTGGTAAATTAGACGGAAACAAAGAACTTGTACACTTCGCACAAACACTTGAAAAAGTGTGTGTTGAAACTGTAGAGAGCGGTAAAATGACTAAAGATCTGGCTGTTTGCGCGCATGGCAACAATGTTAAACATGGCGAACATTATTTATATACCGAAGAATTTTTAGGTGCTATTGATGCCAATTTAAAAGTTGCGCTTACAAGAGCTACAGCTTAATTCGCATTTTTAATTTTAGAGCCCCTGCAGAAATACTGCAGGGGTTTTTTGTTTTATAAGATTCGAATTTTCAATATTGTTTTTACAAGAAAGTGGAAATTCAAATAGTTTTTTTTTATTATTTTAATACTGCTATTCAGAAACTAGATTTGAATTGCATTCATATTAATGATTTTGAGTTACCCTTAAAGAAAGATGATTCTAATGAAGATATCTTTTAATATTTCCTGAAAAATTAAAAACATTGAGCATCCAAACCTGACTTTCGACTGATAATGTTCTTGGTTTACAAACGTTTTTACTGTTAAATCATTTATTTATATTTGTCAATGTCGTCAGCAAAAATTCTGTCCGTACTTCTTATATTCATCTGTTCATCAATACTTGCACAAGATCTTATAGTACGAAAAGGCGGTGAAAATATTTATTGCAAAATAATTAAACAGGATAGCACAGCCACATACTATAAAAAGCCCGGCAGTGATCTTATATTGGAGATAAAACAATCGCAAATAAGTAAAGTATTTATATCGCCCATTTCAAATTCTTCCGTAGAGGATTCAATAAGCAATGAAATTTTTATTATTCGGTTTTTTTCGGGTTATGCTAATTCATTAGGCGCATTTGCAAGCAAAAATTTAAATGATAAAAATGGAGGCCTTGCAAACAATGGGTTTGTGATTAATCCTTCTGTAATATTAAAATTATCCGATAATTTTGGTGTAGGTCTTTCTTACCTTTACCAGTCGCATCACTTTAATGATGCAACCATTCGTAACTATTATACCAACTCTAACCCTGGTTATACATATTTAACTACAAGTACTCCATGGAAAATACGAGGATTTTTTGCCGGAATGCATTTCAATTTTCCATTAAAAAGAATTGAAGGTTTATATTTATACCTGGATGTTGCTGGCGGGGTTCCCAAATATATTTCACCACAATTAATGATTTCAGAACGTTCAAACAATTCAAACTTTGCCCTTACTCAATTTAGTGATACCACAAAATCACCAACACTATTCACCGGTTTAGGCTTTGAGTACAAATTAAAAGGGTCGTTTAAACTAAATTTAAGTGCTAATTATCTCATGGGAAAGCCCTCGTTTTCATTTCACATTAAAACGAGCACCGGTTTTAGTGGATATGATTCTTATACCCAACCGGTGAAGGCTCTTAACATACAAGGCGGAATATCATTCCTGGTATATAAAAAAAGAAAATCGGGAAAGAAAAGAACTTAACTTTGAATGGTGTCAAACTTCGTTGTATATAAATCAAGCGCGGGCAGCGGTAAAACTTTTACCCTGGTAAAAGAATATCTTAAACTGGCCTTGCACGATGAAAAAAAAATCGCGTTTAATTATAAAAAAATTCTCGCTGTAACCTTTACCAATAAGGCCGCCTCAGAAATGAAACAGCGCGTAATAGACGCCCTTAATTCCATTAGTCATTCAGAAGTAATGCCTTATACAGGCGAGATTATTTGTAACGAATTAAACGTTCAGTCCTCTGAATTAAAAAAAAGAGCGCGGTTACTTTTAAAACACATCTTACATAATTATTCTGATTTCTCTATCGGTACAATTGACAGTTTCACTCATAAAATAGTAAAAACATTTGCCTACGATCTTAATCTGCCAATTAATTTCAATTTAGAAACCGATGTGGAAGGGTTTTATGAAAAAGTGGTTTCTGATTTATTTTCAAGGCTCGGTGAAGATGAATATCTTACCAACTTACTTAAAAGTTATTCCTTCAACAAGGCATCGGACAATGGCTCCTGGGACCCCGAACAACAAATTCTTGATTTTGTAAAACTCTTACAAAAAGAAAACGCCGAAGGTTATTTACAGCAACTTCATAAATTCAGTGCCGGCGAACTGGAAGGTTTCAGAATTGAATTTTATCGCTTTATAAGCGGCTACACTGTCTTTTTGAAAACTCAGGCGCAGCAGGCATTTGAAGTTGCGAAACAATATAATCTGACAATTAACGATTTTTATTACGCTAAAAGCGGTCCGTACAACTTTTTTAATAAATGTTTTGACAACACGATAAAGCTTGAAGACATAAGCGCAGCAAGGCTCACAGATGCGATCACTAAAAATAAATGGCTGAAAGATAATTCGTCTTCTATCGCGGATACAATTAATAAAAGACTGACATCAGTTGCTGAAAGTTTAATTCATTACATAAATGAAAACCATAAACATTATGTGTTGTGCGAACTTTTAACAAAACAAATTTATCCTTTGATGCTTATTAAAAAACTGGAAGAAATAAGCAGGGATAAAAAAGCCGACGAACAAATTGTATTTATAAGCGAATTCAATAAAAAAATATTTGATCTGATTAATAATGAACCAACGCCTTTTATCTATGAACGCCTGGGTGAAAAATACCATCATTACTTGCTCGATGAGTTTCAGGATACAAGCGGGCTTCAGTGGCAAAACATTTTACCCTTGCTTGACAACTCGTTAGCCTCCGGATGGTTTAACCTGATTGTGGGAGATGGTAAACAAAGTATTTACAGGTGGAGAAACGCGAATGTACAGCAATTTTCAAATCTACCTGAGGTTGATAATCCCGAAAACTCCTTTATTATTTCAGAACGCGCCGATACACTAAAACGAAATTTTAAAAAGGAAATTCTGAATTCAAATTACCGGAGTGTAAGAACAATTGTTGAATTTAATAATGACCTGTTTGACTCATTAAATCAACAGCTTCTTAACGAATCCTTCGGGCCGATATATGAGAATCAGTCGCAGATCGTTCAAAACACCAGCGAAGGCTATGTTACAGTGCTTACAGGCAAAACAACTAAAGAAGGGCTTGATGTTTTAAACTTTGAACATATAAAAAAACAAATTTCAGATTCGCGTGACGCAGGTTATGATTATAACGACATCTGTATTATTTGTCGTTTTAATTATCAGGGAAGTTTAATAGCCAATTACCTGGTTGATCAGAATATTCCGGTTGTTTCTTCAGATTCTCTTCTGCTAAAAAACAACCTTGAAGTAAACACGCTGTTTAATTTTTTAAATTATTTAAATAACAAAGAGGATAAAGTGAGCGCCGCCTCCGTGATTGATTATCTTTTTCAATCAGGACAAATTTCCAACGAACAAATGAACGCTTCGTTTAAAGATCTGGCAGAGCGCAATTCACTTTTTGAAGTCCTCAGGGAATGCGGCATTGTAATCAGTGAAAATGATTTTCTGTTAAGCAACTTGTTTGACAATTGTATTGATATTATTAAGGCGCTCGGATTAAATAAAACAGCGCCGCTTTATATGCGCTTTTTTTTAGACGAAGTAAATGAATACCTGGTTACAAAAAACTCGAACCTTTCGCAATTTATTCATTGGTGGCACACGCGGTCTTTCAAGGCATCCGTTATTATTCCTGATAATACCAACGCGGTAAGAATCATGACAATTCATGGAAGCAAAGGCCTTGAATTTCCTGTTGTAATAATTCCTTATTGTAACTGGCCTCAATACAAAGCCGGCGACAGCTGGGTAAATATAAGTGATGATACAATTAACCTGCCTGTTGCTGTAGTTTCTCTTACCGAAAAAATAAGAAATGCGGGACTGGATAAAGAGCTCGACCTTGAAAAACAAGAGCAGACTCTTGATAATCTGAACTTATTATATGTAGCTTTTACGCGGGCCATTGACCGGTTGCATGTTATTGCCGCTTCTTCCGAAACAAACAGACAGCAGCTCGTGAACCAATGGCTTGAAAATTATCTTGTTAAAAAATGCGGGATAGCTGAGGGAAACCTCTTTGAAGCGGGAAACAAACATCATGCGAAAGGCAAACACAAAAAAAACAATCTTCCACCCTATTCTCTTCCGCCCTTATCATTCAACACAGATAACAGCATAATTAAAATAAAATCAGATTATCTGCAAAGTTATACCGAAAATGGAATCGCTAAAAAACAAGGGATAATATTTCACCACATTTTATCCAAAATAAAAGGATTAAGAGATTTAGACAATGCCTTACAAGATGCATTAATAGAAGGATTTATTACTTCAAGCGACATTTTGCCTATTAAGGAAAAGCTATTAGAGGTTCTTGAACATCCTCTTTTAAAAACCTATTTTAGCGATAATATAATAACGAAGCTTGAAGCCGAGTTAGTAACTCCAAACGGTGAGGTGTTTCGTCCCGACAAGATAGTTTTTACATCCGAGGAAACAATAATCATTGATTACAAAACAGGGAAACATAACCATAAAAAATATTACGATCAAATGGCGCGGTATGAAAACGCAATAAAAGATATGGGGCATTTAAAAGTAAAAAAGGTGCTTGTTTATATTGATACGCTTGAAATAATTGAATTGTAAATAATATGAAAATTCTATTTTCCTTTCTTAGTGTCTTGCTTTCAGTTAAGGCAGTTGGTCAGGTTCCGGTTTTCAGCAACGATATTCCTGTAACAATAACCGGCTATACGATGGATGCTATGGAACCCTGTATTTCTCCGGATGGCAACGCCATGTTTTTTAACAGCCTGAATGACGGCAATACAACGAGCTTATATTATGCTGCAAAGGTAAACGACAGTACATTTAATCTGGTTGGCGCGGTGCCTGTGGTAAATCAAACCATCACCCCAAGGCTTGATGGGGTTGCCTCAGTGGATACAGCAAATAATTTTTACTGGGTCTCCACACGTAATTACCCCAACAATATGGACAATCTTTTCAGGATTCGTTTTCTCACTTCTTCTTACACTAATTTCGGAAGAGTGCATGGAGACATTTACATTTATTCTCCCGGCTGGGTAATTATGGATGCCGCCATTAATTATGCAGGAGATAAATTAATTTATTGTAACGCGCAGTTTAACGGTTGTTTATATAACCTGCCCTGCAAATCGGCGCTGGGCTATGCCCAGAAAACAAACGATTCTACCTTTACAAAATACACTAATTCAACCGCGCTTCTCTCAAATGTAAATGATACTGCTAATTACATTATATATGCCCCACAGTTAAGTAAGGACGAACTTCAGCTGTATTTTACAAGAGCGCTTAAAAATATTCCGCAAACCGAAATTTGTGTATCGGTAAGAAGTAGTACCGGCGCAGTATTTGGGCTTCCTTCTGTTCTCGTTCCCTTATCTTCATCGGCACCGGAAGGCCCTGCAGTTAGTTCGGACGGATCAAAACTTTATTACCATAAAAAAAATCCCACGGGCAAGTACCAGCTTTTTCTTAAGTATAAAACCGGAACAACCGGTATAAAAGAATCAACTCCTGCATTTAGTGATGGTGTTTATCCGAATCCAACTAACGGCTTGGTTTTCATTCCTGCAAAGGACTTTGAAGTTGCCCATGTTTATAACGCTTATGGTGAATATTTAATGACAAATCATTCAACAACCCTCAATTTAACAGATCTTCCCTCGGGCATGTATACAATACATGTTAAAAACAAGCAATCCACTACCCTAAAAAGGGTGATTCTGCTTAATCGCTGATGTTTTAATTTATTCTATTCCCATCTTTTCCCTATTTTTATAATACACTAAACAAAAAAATCATGAAGCAGTTTTATTTCCACGCCCTCATCTTGTTATGTTTTGCATCAGGAGCTCAAAACCTGGGCATTAATCTTTCTTATATTGATTCAACCTATAACCCGCGAAACGATTTTTATAATTATTGCAATGGCAACTGGCAAAAAACATTTAAGCTGCCGGAAAGCGATGCACGTTACGGAAGTTTTAATGAGATCTACAATAACAATCTCAAAAACATAAAAATTATTTTAGATGCTGCATCAAAGAATAAAGCCGCCGCACCTAAAACAGATGCGCAACGATTAAGGGACTTTTATAATACGGCAATGGATTCTATAAAATCTGATAAAGATGGTTATGCGCCAATTAAAAATCAATTAACCTCTATTGATAACATAAAAACCACTGACGAATTTCTGAACCTTAAAACCAAATTTGATCTTGATGGGATTAATTTATTATTCAATGGCGGAGTAGGAACGGACGTTAAAAACAGTAAGAAAAATATTTTTTCGATTATACAGGGCGGATATGGTCTTGGAAACAGGGACTTTTATTTTTCTGCGCAATTTGAAACCATTCGTACAGAATATAAAAAATATCTGTCTAACCTGTTCAGGTTAATTGATACACCTGGTGATCGGGCAGACAAAAACGCTGAGCTTGTTTTCAATTTTGAAAAACAATTAGTTGAAAAAGCTTTTACCAGCTTACAAATGCGTGATTATGAGAAAATGTACAATATTTATTCTCCTTCCGCTTTAAAAGAACTGGCTCCTGCCATTAACTGGGAAAATTATTTTAAGGAAAAAAACATAAAACAACCCGACAGTGTGATGGTTGCTACTGTAGATTACATTAAGGAATTAAACAATTTACTCAAAACAACTTCTATTGAAACCTTGAAAACTTACGCTAAAGCGCAATTAGTAATGGAATCGGCTCCCTTTCTTTCTTCAAAATTCGAAGAGGCAAGTTTTAACTTCAGGGGCAAAACATTAAGTGGCGCCAAGCAAATGAAACCGCGCTGGCAACGTGTACAAAGCACAATGGACCGTTCCATTGGCGACATTGTTTCACGTGAATTTGTTAAGGAGCATTTTACTCCTGATGCCAAACAAAAAATTAATAAACTCATTGATAACCTTGTTCTATCGTACCGCGACCGGATTGCTACTCGCACATGGATGAGCCCGGAAACAAAAAAACAAGCCAACCGTAAATTAGACTTACTGATTAGAAAAATCGGATACCCTGATAAGTGGAAAGATTATTCAGCGTTAACAATAGGCCAGAACAGTTATTGGGAAAATATTTGTGCTTCTAATAAACTTGCGGTTACTGAAAATCTAGCTGATCTTAAAAAACCGGTAGACCGCGCCAAATGGCAAATGACAGCAGTTACAGTAAATGCCTATTACGACGGAAGTACAAATGAAATCACTTTCCCTGCGGCAATTCTTCAACCACCATTTTTTGACGCTAAAGCCGAAGATGCCGCCAACTATGGAACTATGGGAGCAATCATTGGTCATGAATTAACTCACGGGTTTGATGACCAGGGGTCGCAGTTTGATGCCGAAGGCAACATGAAAATGTGGTGGACGAAGGAAGACTATGATAATTTTAAAAGTAAAACAAAGATGATCGTAAACCAGTTTGATAATTATATTGCCATTGATACTATGCGTGTTAACGGTAGCATGACGCAGGGCGAAAATATTGCCGATCTTGGTGGTTTAACCATGTCTTATTACGCTTATAAAAAATCTTTGGGCGGCAAACCTTCTCCAAAAATAAAAGGCTTAACCGGCGAACAGCGCTTTTTTATTGCCTGGGCTCAGGGATGGAAACAGCAAACGCGCGACGCTGAAATGAAACGCCTGCTTACAGTAGATTACCATTCACCGGCCTATTTCCGGGCTTTTGCGCCACTAAGTAACATGAAAGAATTTTATGAAACATTCGGAGTAAAAGAAGGAGATAAACTATTTACGCCTGAAAGTCAACGCGTGGAAATTTGGTAAAAAATGTATAGAAGATTTTTTTTAGTCCTTCTTTATCCTTTTGCTTTTCATGCCCAGTTAAACACTGTAGTTAACGACTGGAAATCAGACAAAGACCTGAAGAGCGCTGCCGTAGGGTATTGTGTGCTGGATGCGAAAACATCGGAAGTTTTAGAAGAATACAACTCACATCAATTTCTTATCCCGGCAAGTACGTTAAAGGTTGTAACAACAGGAGCCGCATTAGGCATTCTTGGAGCGTCTTACAGGTTTGAAACAAGAATCTGCTATACTGGTACTTTGGATAAAACCTCAGGTATATTAAACGGTGACCTTATCATTTATGGTCACGGCGATCCTACATTGCAATCAGAAAATTTTTTCAAAGATACGTCGCAGGTTACCGACAAATGGGCGAGCATTTTAAAAAGCAAAGGAATAAGAGAAATAAAAGGGAAAATAATTGGCGACGCTTCTTATTTTGAGAGAAGTATTCCGGGGAACTGGATCTGGGCCGACATCAGTAATTATTTTGGTGTTGCTCCCTGCGCGCTTTCATTTAATGATAATAAATTTAAAGTAGTTTATTGCAGCAAAGAGCCGGGAGCTAAAGCGGAGGTAGTAAAAACTATTCCTTCATACATCAATAATATAATTACCATTAATTCAAATGTAATTGCCAAAGGCACCGAAGATGAAGCGTATGTTTATGGCGATCCTTTCTCTTACACAAAGGAGATAAACGGAAAAATTCCACCCAATAAAAGTAACTTTGAAGTGGAAGCCTCCCTCCCCGATCCCGCTTTACTTTGCGCTGAAATGCTGTATCTCTCCTTAAACAAAATCGGAATAAAATGTAAGCCAACTGCCATTCATTCACAATATAAAAAAGAAGATAGTCTTTCAGTTAGAACAACATTATACTCTTATTATTCACCACCTCTTGAAAAAATCGTTTACTTCACTAACTTAAAAAGCAACAATCACTATTGTGAAACGTTACTGAGGGTAATTGGTAAAGGAAGCATGCATCAGGGAATTGAAGCAGTTAAAAATTTCTGGCAGAAAAAAGGGTTAGACGTTAACGAACTTTTTATGGTAGACGGAAGCGGATTATCAAGAGCAAATACTGTTACACCATTTTTTCAGGCTTCACTTTTAAGCACCATTTACCAGGACAGTGTTTATTATAAAGCAATTAATAACTCGTTACCCATTGCAGGCAAAAGCGGTAGCATGAACAATATTGGAAAAGGTAAATTTATTGAAAACAACATGCGGGCCAAAACAGGCTACATAAACAGGGCACGCGGATATTGCGGATATTTAAAAACAAGATCAGGTAAAGATCTTTCGTTTTCAATCCTTTTTAATAATTATAATTGTACAGCTAAAGAAGCCAAAATTAAAATCGAAAAATTTTTAATTGAACTGGCTGAATTATAACAAAGATTTATTACATGAAATATCTTATAAAGAAAGCGACACTTGTAAACGAAGGTGAAATTGGTATTTATGATCTTCTGATAGAAGATGAATTTATTACAAGAATTGACCGGGAAATTGGTCTTCTGCCCGGCTGCACCGAAATTAACGCCGAGGGTCTGTACCTGTTGCCCGGTGTTATCGACGACCAGGTGCATTTTCGTGAACCCGGTTTAACCCATAAGGGAGAAATATATACTGAGGCAAAAGCGGCTGTAGCGGGGGGAATAACGTCATACATGGAGATGCCGAACACAAACCCGCAAACAACCAACCTCACTGAACTTGAAAAGAAATATAAAAGGGCCTCGGAGTGTTCGCTGGCTAATTATTCTTTTTATATGGGAGGTACAAATATTAATTTGGAAGAAACATTAAAAGTTGATTATTCAAACGTTTGCGGATTAAAATTATTTATGGGTTCTTCTACCGGAGACATGCTGGTGGACGATCAAAAAACCCTCGAAGGTTTTTTCTCTAAAGTAAATGCGCTTATTGCCGTGCATTGTGAGTTTGACCCGATGATCAAGGAAACGCAAAAACGGATTATTGAAGAATACGGCGAGGATCTTCCGGCTTATTTCCACCCTATTATCAGAAATGAAGAAGCTTGTTTCAAATCATCTTCCATGGCGGTGGAACTGGCCAAAAAACACAAAACACGTTTACATATTCTTCACATTTCAACAGCGAAAGAATTAAGCCTCTTTACAAATAAAATACCATTAAAAGATAAACTAATAACTGCCGAGGCATGTATTCATCATTTATGGTTTAGTGATGATGACTACAAAACAAAAGGCAATTTCATTAAATGGAACCCCGCTGTAAAAACAGGTTACGACAGGGATAAAATATTTGAAGCAGTGCTTAATGATACTATAGATGTGATTGCAACAGATCATGCGCCCCATACACTTGAAGAAAAAAGCGCGCCTTTCCTTCAGGCGCCGAGCGGTGGTCCGCTAGTACAGCACAGTCTGCTGGCCATGCTTGATTTTTATCATGAAAAGAAAATTGGGTTAGAACACATTGTAAAAAAAATGAGTCACGATGTTGCAGATCTTTTCAGAATTAATAACCGGGGTTATATTCGCGAAGGTTATTTTGCTGACCTGGTTTTGATTGATTTTCAAAAACCAACAACGGTTACAAAAGAAAACATTTTGTCAAAATGTAAATGGAGTCCTTTTGAAGGCCATACTTTTAAAAGCAGCATTAATAAAACATTTGTCAGCGGTCATCTCGTATTTAATGAGGGCAGTTTTAATGAAACACAACATGGCCGCCGTTTAACATTTAACAGAAAATAAATGGATTCAATACGATTACAGTTGCTTTTGGCCAAAGTTATTACAACCGCCAAAGATACCGGACAATGGATAAGGGCGGAGCGTGAAAATTTCAACCGTGAACAGGTAGAAATAAAAGGATTAAACGACCTTGTAAGTTATGTGGATAAAGGCGCCGAGCAAAAAATTGTAAACGATCTTATCAATCATTTTCCCGCAGGATTTATTGTTGAAGAAAATACCCGGTCAGACAAACAGGAATATAACTGGATTGTGGACCCCCTTGACGGAACTACTAATTTTGTGCATGGAATTCCTTGTTATGCTATCAGCATAGCACTTGAGCATAAAGGCGAAATAATTTTAGGAGTTGTTTACGAAATAACCCGGGACGAGTGTTTTTCTGCTGTTAAAGGCGGGGGGAGTTATTTAAATTCCCGTGCAATCAGGGTTTCAGATACATTGCATTTAAAAGACAGCTTAATTGCCACCGGCTTCCCGATATTTAATTTTTCAAAAATTGAGGGTTATTTAAAAACCCTCGAACATTTAATGCGCAATACACATGGGGTTCGACGCATAGGGGCGGCCGCGGCCGACCTTTGTTACCTTGCCTGTGGAAGGGTTGACGGGTTTTTTGAATACAACCTTAACCCATGGGACATAGCAGCAGGAGCATTGATAGTAAAGGAAGCCGGCGGTGCAGTTTGCGATTTTTCGGGTGAAAACAACTGGTTATTCGGCAAAGAAATAATCGCCAGTAATACTTCCATTCATTTTGAGTTTAGACAGGTAATACAACTTTAATTAACTTGAATATTAAGGTCGTTTGTTGTACCTTTGCAGACTATAACTCGTGTACTAAAAATAGCCAATTATCATGTATATTCTAATATTTTTTCTTGCCCACTGGTTCTTGTCATTGTTCTGTCAAACTTTTTATCTGCACCGTTACGCTTCGCATAAAATGTTTACCATGAATAAATTCTGGGAACGTTTTTTTTACCTTTTTACATTTATCACACAAGGATCTTCTTTTTTAAATCCACGTGCTTATGCCATTCTCCACCGTATGCACCATGCATACAGCGATACAGAAAAAGATCCGCATTCACCTCATTTTTTTAAAGACGTTTGGCATATGACCATGCACACTAAAGACATTTATCTTAATTACGCCAAACATAACGTGGAGCCTGACAAAGCTTTTCAGGGTAATTACCCGGAGTGGAAATTAATGGATAAGATCAGCGATATGTGGATTGTAAGAATACTTTTTGGGGTATTATATTTTTTATTTTACTGGCACTTTGCTACTTCTCCCTGGATGTTTCTTTTACTTCCAATACATTTTTTTATGGGTCCTGTACATGGCGCCATTGTAAATTGGTGCGGACATAAGTATGGTTATTCAAATTTTGATAATGATGATCATAGCAAGAATTCCATTCCCCTTGACTTTTTATTAATGGGCGAATTACTGCAGAATAATCATCATAAAAGCGCTAACAGCCCTAACTTCGCGAAAAAATGGTTTGAACTGGATCCCACCTATCACCTAATTAAGGTTCTTAATTTTATCAAAATAATAGACTTAAGAAAAAGTAATTGAGTTGCTATTTCTATATCCCATTAATATGCTTTGCAGCGGTTTCTTTAATCATGACCCTTGTTTTTTTGTGGGCTCTGAAAATTAAAAATAATGGTATTGTAGATATTTTCTGGGCGCTTAATTTTCTTGTTATTGCTGTTATCACTTTTTTTTTAGCTGATGGTTTTATAAATAGAAAGTTAATTGTTCTGGTACTCGCTTCTTTATGGTCATTAAGGCTTGGAACCTATTTACTAATTCGTGTTGGGGGACATTTAAACGAGGAAGAAGGCCGATACAAGGCTTTACGAAACCAATGGAGGTCAGGTAAATTTTTTGGATTTTACCAGATGCAGGCTTTGTCGAATGTTTTTTTATCACTTCCGTTTTTTATTACTTCCCTCAATAAATCGCCGCAGCTAAATACCCTTGAATATCTAGGAGCAGGGCTTTGGTTTTTATCCATCATAGGAGAAGGTATTTCTGACTGGCAATTACAACACTTTAAAAAAGATCTTAAAAATAAAGGAAAAGTATGCAGGTATGGCTTGTGGAACTATTCCCGCCATCCGAATTATTTTTTCCAGTTAATGATTTGGGTAAGCGTTACTGTTTTTTCGCTTTCAAGTCCTTACGGATGGCTGAGTGTGTTATGTCCGTTAAGTATAGGTTTTTTAATTTTTAAAGTTACCGGCATTCCAATGACTGAAGAACAGGCAATACGAAGCAAAGGAGAAGCCTATAAAGAATATCAGAGAAATACAAGCGCGTTTATTCCCTGGTTTAAAAAAACAAGTTAATATTTACACACTTTTCAGTTATTAGGTATGTTTTACGATAAATTACTTGAGCAAGACAGAATACCGGATTTTCTTATCCGCAGAGGCATTCGCACATTATTAAAAAAGCGGTTAGAAGAGGAAAGCAAAACCGTGTCTGCCTTTCATAAAAAAGCTCTCATTGAAGAGTTAAAAAATTCTCCCATTGCAATAAACACAAAGGAAGCAAATGAACAACATTATGAAGTGCCAACAGAGTTTTATAAATATTGCTTAGGAAAACATTTAAAATACAGTAGCGGATTCTGGAGCGAAGGCGTAACAGACATTGATACCGCCGAAAAAGAAATGCTTGAAATATCATGCCAGCGGGCTGAACTCGAAAACGGACAAGATGTTCTTGAACTTGGATGCGGGTGGGGAAGCTTGTTATTATTTATGGCCGCAAAATTTCCGGAAAGTAATTTTACCGGAGTTTCTAATTCAAGCACTCAAAAAATTTATATTGATGAGCAGGCGAAAGCACATGGTATTAAAAATGTGGTTGTTCTAACAAAAGACATTAATGATTTTACAATCGATAAAACCTTTGACAGAATTGTAAGTGTAGAAATGTTTGAGCATTTAAGAAACTACAAATTACTCTTCCAAAAAATTGCGCGACTCTTAAAAGATAACGGGAAAATGTTTGTTCATGTTTTCACTCATAAGGAATTCACTTATAAATTTGAGGTGAAAGACGAGAGCGACTGGATGAGCAAGTATTTTTTCACAGGCGGAATAATGCCCTCCAATAATTTGTTTTCATCATTTAACGAGGATCTCATTGTACAAAAACAATGGCTCATTAATGGCTTGAACTACAGTAAAACAGCCAAAGCCTGGTTAAAAAACATGGACCGTAATAAGGATAAAATTATGCCCTTGTTTGAAAATACGTATGGCAAACCACAAGCTAAAAAATGGTGGGTTTATTGGCGCATCTTTTTTATGGCTTGTGCTGAATTATGGGCGTATAATAAAGGGGAAGAATGGATGGTTTGCCACTATTTATTTTCAAAAAAATAATATGTGGATAGTAAATTCTGCCGATACGCAATCTGAAAACTGATGCAGAAATTAGCCATCATTGGAACGGGAATAACAGGCATGGGCTGCGCGCATCTCTTGCAAAAAAAATACGACCTCACACTTTTCGAGCAAAGCGATTATATAGGCGGCCATACGAATACAATTGCTGTAAATGAAAACGGCTCACCGGTGTATATGGACACCGGTTTTATGGTTTTTAATTTTCAAACATACCCGAATCTGTGCGATTTATTTAAAGAAATTAATGCGCCAATAAAAAAAACCGACATGTCCTTCAGCGTGCAGCACACGTTATCAGGACTAGAATATGCGGGATCAGGAATAAACGGTTTGTTCGCGCAAAGAAAAAATATTTTCAACATTAAATACATTAAAATGCTTATGCAGATTTCACGCTTTAATAAAGAAAGTGTGAAAATAATGGATGATCCTGCATTTGCCCCATTTACCATAGGCGAGTATATTAAAAAATACAATTTTGGTGAAGATATGTTATGGAAATTTTTAGTTCCCATGAGTTCGGCGGTATGGAGTGCACCCATGGATAAAATGCTTGATTTTCCGGCACAGACTCTAATACGCTTTTTTTATAACCATGGTTTTCTTGGTTTGAATACACAACATCAATGGTATACCTTGCACAATGGATCTCAGTCTTACCGCGACCTTTTGATTAAACCCTTTAAGAACAAAATATTTATTAATAAAAAAGTTGAAAAAGTAAAAAGGGAAAATAATAAAGGGAAGATATTTTTCGCGGACGGCACTACCCAGGAGTTTGATAAAATTGTATTCGCAAGCCATGCCAATCAATCCCTTGAGATGCTTGTGGAGCCGACTGAAGATGAAAAACAATTGCTTTCACCTTTTAAATACCAGGCAAACAAAGCTACAGTTCATACTGATGAGAATATAATGCCAAAAAACAAACGCACCTGGAGCAGCTGGAATTACCGGATAGAAGAAAAAAATGGAGTTCAGATTCCTTCTATAATTTACTGGATGAATAAACTTCAGGGAGTGTCGGAACTAAAAAATTATTTTGTTTCAATTAACGCTATTCCGGGTAGCATGGATCCAAAAAAAATAATAAAAGAAATAGATTACGAGCATCCCTTATTTGATCTTGCCGCAATCAAAGCTCAAAAAGAATTATATAAATTAAATGAACAAGGCCCGCTTTATTTCTGCGGAAGTTATTTTAAATATGGGTTTCATGAGGATGCATATGCAAGCGCAGTAAACCTTTGTAAAAATTTATAATGAACAGTTGTCTTTATAAAGCCCGTGTAATGCATAACCGGCTTGAGCCCGCTTCTCACAAGTTTCACTATAATATTTTTATGTTTTATTTAGATCTGGATGAGCTCGATGCTCTCATATCTGAATATTGGCCCATAAGCCGCAACAACTTTAATCTCTTTTCCTACCGCGACTCTGAACATCTTCAATTACCAATAGATAAGCCTGATCGCTCGAAAACCACCAAGCAACATATTATTGACTATCTGCGTCAGAATAACTTTACCTATAGTGATCAAAGAATAATGCTGCTAACTAATTTAAATATTCTGGGGTATAACTTTAACCCTGTTTCATTTTATTATATTTTTGATAAACACGGTGGGGTTGAATGTGCAATAGCGGAAGTAAGCAACACCTTCAGAGAAATGAAACCTTATTTTTTTTCAAAAGAATTACTGAGCGAAAATAAGTTTCATTTAAACACAACCAAATACTTTTATGTTTCACCTTTTATTGAGCATAACACCAACTTTGATTTCACGCTTTACGTTCCCGATGAAAAACTGAATATCAAAATAGACGATTATAAAAATGAAAAACGTTTTTTTATCAGCACTCTGACGGGAAAAAGAAAACCCTTAAGTAACCGGATTTTGACCTGGTATAGTTTAAGATTTCCACTACTCACTTTACGAATAATTATTTTGATTCATTGGAACGCTGTTTTATTATGGATGAAAAAAATTCCTTTTCACAAAAAGTCCGCTAATCCTGAACTTCAAAGAGAAGTGTTCAGGAAATATAAAGATTGAATGTAAGGATCGGAGAGATAATTCGTCTGTTTATTAAACCAAACTTAATGTAATTTCGTATATTCATCATCTCAATGCAAAGGGCCATCTCCATACCTTCCAAACCGGGTTTTTATCAGAAAATTATCCTTGATTCATTAACCAAAATGGAATTTGGAACTTTAAACATCACTTTACCAAATGGCGAGTTAATTCATCTGGGTACAGGAGAAGGTAATATTACTGCAAACATGCAAATTAAAAACCCCGTTTTTTTCAAACGTTGCGTTTTGTATGGCGATATTGGATTTGGAGAATCATATGTGGATGGGGATTGGGATACGGATAACATCACCAATATTATCAAATGGTTTATTCTGAATCTCGAGAAGGCGCCGTCCCTTTCAGGTAGCAATTCCAAAACTTTTCTAACCAATTTTTTAAAATTCTTTAATACTTTATACCATTCGAAAAGAACGAATAGCATTAATGGTTCACGCAAAAATATTTCAGAGCATTACGATCTCAATAACGCTTTTTTCGCTCTCTTTCTCGATCCGGGTATGACTTATTCTTCTGCTTATTTTAACAGGGAGAACATGACACTGGAGGAGGCGCAGCTGGCAAAGTACGATCGCTTATGCAGGAAACTACACCTTCAGCCAACCGATCACGTTCTTGAAATAGGAAGCGGTTGGGGCGGCAACGCCATTTACATGGCAAAGCATTACGGATGCAAGGTTACTACCGCAACAATTTCGCAGGAACAATTTAAACTCACCCGGGAAAAAATTGAAAAAGAACAACTTTCCGAAAAAGTAAATGTAATACTTAAAGATTATCGTTTACTTGAAGGACAGTTTGATAAAATCGTTTCCATTGAAATGCTTGAAGCAGTTGGCGCCGAGTTCTATGATACTTATTTTAAAAAATGCAGTTCACTTCTGAAAAAAAATGGCCTGCTTGCCATTCAAACAATAACATGTCCCGATTCACGTTTCGAGAGCCTTAAAAATGGTGTAGACTGGATTCAGAAACATATTTTTCCCGGTTCACTTTTACCGTCGGTTGCAGCAATAAATAACTCAGTTAACAGGGTTACTGATTTTACTTTGGTTGATTTAAAAGATATGGGTCTTGATTATGCGAATACTCTTAATCTGTGGCGTAAGGAGTTTAATGCAAAAAAGGAAGAAGTGAAAAAGTTAGGCTTCGACGATTACTTCATCCGTAAATGGAACTATTATTTATGTTACTGTGAAGCCGCGTTTGACATGCGAAACATTCATGTTATGCAAATGGTTTATTCCAGACCAAATAATCCTTCCGGCAATACAAAAAAATAATTCCGCTTTTATTGTGGGGCGTTTTGAACTTCCTCTGCAACAGGTTTTTCTTTAAACCGCGTAAAAATTATTCCGGCCAGAATACATAAAAAACATCCAAGAAGCCCATTTAAACGAATTCCAAAATCATTGCCAATATCTTTTCCGTAAAGAAGGAACATTGAGAATAAGGCAATACCAATGGTTTGGGCTATCTTCACAAAAAAATACCGCACCGCAAAATAAATCGCTTCCTTATTTTGTTTTGTCTCTTCACTATCCTTTTCTATAATTTCCGATAAAATGGCATTAGGCAAAATGTTCAATGAAGCCACCGGAATAGCCGCTAAAACAATTAATGTAAATATTTGCAAGGTTGGTGAAAAGTTAAATTTTCCAAGTAAAAAAATTCCGGAAAAAATAATACCCAATAAAAACAGTGAACTGATCACGACGCGTTTTTTACCTATTTTATGTGACGCCCAATTTGTAACGGGATAAAATATAAAAGAAACAAGCACCATTGTAATCATTAATTTATTGCTGATGCTTTCATCTAATTGCAATAACACCGTTACAAAATACATAAGCCCTGAGGTAATAAGCGTTACTGAAAGAAAAAAAGAAAAATCTGCTACAATAAACAATAAAAAATTTTTATTTCTGAGTGTTTGTTTGAGCGCGCTTTTTAATGGAACTGAACTTGGCCGGGCAGTACAATACTTTTTTTCATTAATAATCATTACGGTTATAAACATTAGTGCAGCGCCCAACAACGCGAAAAATAAAACCGTTATTTGCAGGGCGTTAATTTTAGAACTTATACCGCCTGCTTTTTCAA
>JAOQAF010000021.1 GCA_025963735.1 Bacteroidota bacterium | reverse complement strand
CCACTCTCCTTTGCTTTCAGAAGTGGGATCGTCTGAACTTTTTCGTTCACGGCATCCAAACTCACAAATGAACAAAGGTTTTTGGGGAAAATATTTGGTGAGATAATAATAACTTTCGGCTATTTGTAATTTGAATGATTTCCACCAGGGTAAATCATAGGGATAAAGATTATTATACACATCGGTTGCAACAATATCTACATAATTATTGCCGGGATAGGCATTAAGGATCCAATTATAGGAGGCATAAGGAAAATAATCGGAATTTACACACCACACAAAACTCACATTAGTAACACCTTTGGTTTTAAAACGATCTACGATCTTGCGGTACGCTGAAGCAAATAAAGCGGGATCACCTCCGTTTTTAGAAATCGACCAGGGATACCAATCGCCTTCAAACTCATGCATTAACCGGATGATAACGGTGTCAGAATACGTTTTTATTTTGTCTGCAAATTGATCGATATAGGTATTATAATCGCCGTTAATGATCTTGCTTAAATTGGGTTGCCGGGCATCGAACCTGTCCATCCCTTTAAATAAAGGTTCCCAGGTTATAATGGGTGTATAACCGTTATTAATTAAAGCTTGTACTTCATTTCCGGGAAGCTCTTTTGCGACTGAAGTTCCATCATAGGCAAAGTCAAGAAAAAAGGTAGCGTATTTAAATTTTTTGCCTTGTACAGGAGGAAATAAACCTTCCAGCTGCGAAGGAATGGCCTGTTCGGTACCGCGTAAATTACTATGAAAGCCACCGAGCGGACAATAATCGCCTGCACTTTTAGGAGGAAGGTCAAACACAGTTACGCCTGTAGGAAGATTGCCCTCCGAAAAATTAATCATGTCGAGATAGAAAGAGGGATTAGTGACACCGCTTGCACTTTTCATGAAACGAAATTCCACCATTAACAACATACCCTTATTTTGAGTGAATGCTGCATCAAAAATGCCGTTTCCTCCCGTGTTAAAATCGGTAAATGAACTAAGGGGTACGGAAAATAACTGCCAGCCGGAAGCACCCGCAATCACAAAGTTTTTCTTCCAGGTATCATCCGATGAATTTTCAAAAGTGTTATTTTGGTTATCGTCTTCGCTAATTACAACATCAAATGTTGCGGTTTGATTATTGGATAATGGATTGTAAAAATAAAAGTTAAATTTATCGGTAAGAGGATCAAACTCAATGTACCTTGAAATACCTCTTCCGAAAACTCCGTAATCCGAATTCCAGTTCAGGTTTAATTTTAATACGCGGTCGCCGAGCATGTCGCTTGCTGATAAAGGATTGGCGGTCACAACATAACTAAGATCCATGCATGAATAATCACCTTCAGGAAGATCGGTTTGATTTATGTTTAATCCGTCAAAATCATAAACAATTGATTTTAACTGCCCGTAAGCGGTTAATGAAAAAAAAATAGAAACATACATTAATACAACCCGTAACTTTTTTAAATATATTTTTCTCATTCTGAAATTATTGAATTATTGAACATCTATTTTCCGGTCTATCTTTTGCTCATCGCCTATAATTCTAACGGTATATTTTCCTTTCAAATTGTTCGATAGATCTGCGTGGATTTTATAATTACCCTTAAACCGGTATTGGTTATCTAAAAAAATAGTTTGTCCTAAACTATCAGTTATTAATACTAATAGATTAGATATTTCTTTTAGTGCGCTGAATTCTATATCTACCCTGTTACTGAATTTTTCGCACTCCACTTTTACGTTCGCATTAATTTTCCGGGCTCCTGATACCTGAGCTGACAATGAATGGTGACTCGCAGCTAAACACAAGAAGACAAATAGTTTTGGCCATTTACAACGGCATAATACATGGAAATGTTTATTCATGTTAATTGATTTAAGAAATAAAATAAATAGATCGTGAACAGAAACCGGACAGGACAATTTAGAACCGGGAACAAGTACCGGACAGTGCTTAGTAAGAAGGGATTTTGAATTATGATTTTTGAAACAAAATCACAAAGTCATCTTTGCAATAAATGCGACTCTATTTTTATGCCTGTTGAAACAGAACATTACTGAAGAAAATATTTAAGGAAAATTTATTGGGGAAACGCTCCAGGCCTGAGGTTTATCGTTGAATAGAATTTTTGTAGCTGCCCATACGCGTTTAAATAACTCAGATTGACGATAATTTTCTACAGATGCTTCATCTTCCCATAAACTATAAGTGAAAAAAACAGAAGGATTGTTGAGGTCTTGCAATAATTCAACATGGCTACATCCTGGAAAGCTCTTTATATGTGTCCAGTTCGCTTCGAATACAGCTTTAAATTCTTCAATCTTTTCGGGAATGAAGCTCATTTTAACTATTCTTTTAATCATAAAATTCAATAATCAGGTTAAAATCAAATTTAGAACCAATATCGCGTGGACAAAGCATTTTCTGAGCGCTTCCACCATTAACGGCCACCTCTAAATGCCCAAAACTGTTAAAAATAACAAGTGCTTGTCCATGTTTTACCTCATCATAGGTGTGATGTATTTTAGTAATTCGCTGACCCGGTAAAGTGATATTAAATTCTTTTTTGCCAATTACTTCACTAAATTTTTCTTTTGTAATGTTGGTAATAATGTTGCCGAAATCATCAATGTAAATTCCTTTTCCT
>JAOQAF010000223.1 GCA_025963735.1 Bacteroidota bacterium | reverse complement strand
CGCAGCCTGCGCTTCAATTAAACTTACCGGTGTACCTTCATTATTTGAAGTAAGGCACACTATATCAAGTCCTGCAAGGGCCACGTCAACTTCTTTAATCCAGCTGGTAAAAATAAACGCGGCTTCAGCCCCGGCTTCGCATGTATAGGATATTTTTTTTGAGTTGACGTAGCTAATTAAATTTTGTTTGGTTTCACCATCACCTATTATAATTGCTTTTATTTTTTTTTGAGTTCGTGATAAAGCATGTTCAATAGCATCAATAAAAAGATAGTGGTTTTTTATGGGCGCTAAACGTCCAATAATTCCAATTGCCAGTTCATCAGATTGTATATTATATTTTTTTCTGAAATAATCTCTTTTCGATTCTATTCCAGATGTAAATCGTTCAAGGTTAAAACCTAAAGGTATCACAACCATTTTAGAAGGCTCGCAAATAGTATGAATTTCCGTTAATTGTTTTTTCTGAATGGCGCTGATGGCAATAATGGCTGTACTTTTTTTTGCCAGAGACCGTTCTATGAATTTAAATACAGACGTTTTAATACCTGAAAAATAATTATTAAAAACATGTCCGTGAAAAGTATGTACAATTACAGGAACGCCGCAGTAGTAGGCTGCTAACCGCCCTATTGCTCCGGCTTTACTTGCATGTGTATGTACAATATCTGGTTTGAATTTCCTTATAATATTTTTTATTTCTTTATACGCATAAAAATCATTTAAAGGATTGATGCTTCTTCTGAGCTGTTCAATTATTACAGGTTTTAATCCTAATGAATGTGGAATGAACAAAGAACTTTCCTCCCCCTCCTCCTCCGGGCCCCCAATAAGCATTGTTTCATATTCATCCGGCAAATATTTACTTAAGTACGATACATTGTAGGTGATGCCCCCGAGATTAAAGCGGTTAATTATCCGAAGAATTTTAGGCATACGATAAAATATATTCCTCATGGTTTTCCTTCCATTTCTGGAATACAATAATGGCCCAGAGCTTGGCAGGACTGTCTCCCGGGTTTTTGGAGCATAATTCTTCTATTAAAGAAGTGATGTAATCATAATTTAAAATGCCCTCCGCTTTTACTTTGTCTTTATTAAGCCATTCATTAACTACTTTATCTTTAAGCGATGTGCTTAACCATTTATGTAACGGTAATTCAAATCCTTTTTTGCTCCGCTCAAAAATTGCTTTAGGTAATAAATGACAAAACTCTTTATGAAGTATAACTTTTTGTTTATTAGAATTAATTTTTAATTCCTTATTGAGATTCAAAGCGTATTCAACAATTCTGTAATCCAGAAATGGGTTACGTATTTCTATTCCGTGCCTCATGCTGAATCTGTCGGCTTTTACAAGCATATCGTCGGCAAGAACAATTTTAAGATCAAGAAGGTCTTCCCTGTTAAACTGCGTTTTTCCTAATTTAAAAATAGAATCAAAATAGGCTTCATTGCTGTCGCCCAAAAGCGCGTTCACTTCTGTGTCTGTTGAAATGGAGGCCAGATATTTAAATGTTTCTGTTTCTGTTAAGTTTTGTATAAAGTTAAATTTGGTAATACGGCGTTTAACATTTCCTAATTTTGAATTGCGCGAAGAACTGTGTAAAGCAAATAAGGGCCTTGCCACTTCAGCCAAAAACCTGTATTTAAAATCGCTTTTTAAAAAAATAGCTTTGTGTTTGTGATAGCCTTTAAAAAGTTCATCCGCCCCGTCGCCGCTTAAAGCTACCTTCACTTTTTTAGCCGTAAATTTACTAAGCATGAAAAAATTAAAGGCCGATGAATCGGCAAATGGTTCATCAACACTGTTTAAAAAATCTTCGATATTATTTATAAAGTCATTTTCTGTTAACTTAAAAGTCTGGTGGTTTGAGTTGATGTGTTTGGCAACAAGTTCAGCGAAATCCGATTCATCAAAATACGACTCTTCTTTAAATCCAATACTGAAAGTTTGAAGATCGGGTTTATGCTTTACTGCAAGTGCCGAAATGATGGATGAGTCCATACCTCCGCTTAAAAAGCTGCCCACCGGCACGTCCGCGTGTAATCTTAGTCTTACCGAATCATCCAGCAATGAATTTAAATTTTGAGTAACTGCACTTTTAACCGGCTTATACCATTTTACCAAATCCACTTCCTTGTTTTTGATTTCAATATAATGGCCGGGTAACATCCGGTAAATATTTTTAAAAATAGTTTCGTGGCCGCTGCAATAATTTAACCGGAAGTATGAATATAATTGATCTTTGTTTAACTGCTGATGTCCGGTAAGTTCAAGCAGGGGCTTTAACTCTGATGCGAAAACAAATTTTTCGTGATCTAAAAAAAAATACAAAGGCTTTACCCCAAACCGGTCACGTGCAAGTAAAAAAGTATTTTTAACTTCATCATAATATGCAAAAGAAAAAAAACCGTTTAGTTTATTCAGACAATCTTTATTTTCTTTTTCCAGCAAATCAAATAAAACTTCCACATCACCTTTTGCATCAGGTTTTAATTCTTTATAATTAAAAATTTCACCGTTAAAAACCATTCCGGTTTCTTTTTTATCGTTAAGATATGGCTGGTTGCTGCAAGTACTCGTGTCGATGATGCTTAATCGCGAATGATAAAATGTACAATTTTTAAATTCGTAAAAAGACTGGTTATCCGGTCCCCGGTGTTTTAATAGCTGTAAAACTTTAGCGTGGTTGTTAAACCTGTCTGAGGCTTTTGAGTCTAAATAATATGATCCCGCTATGCCACACATATGTTTGTAAATATACGGCATACAATGGTAAAAAATAATTATATTTAGAAGCTTGTTTTGAAATATAAATTATTAATAATTGTTTTTTTTGTCTTTGCTTACTGCAACGTGTTTTTAGCACAGCAACTGCGGTTTAAGCATATAACGAGTGATGACGGATTAAGCACCAATTACATTACCGGCATTATTCAGGATGATAAAGGTTTCATGTGGTTTGGTTCGCAGGATGGACTAAATAAGTATGACGGTTATCAGGTTAAGATCTATAAAAATGATCCTACCAATCTTAATTCATTATCCTCTTCAGAAATTACCTGCCTGGTTCAAATGCGTTCTGACCTTATATTGGTGGGAACCTTGCAGGGCATTAATTTTTTTAATCCTGTTTCTCAAACTTTTTCGCGGATAAATATAAAATCGCTGCAGGTTAAAATTAACTGCATCAGTATTTATGATAAAGAAAATATTTATGTAGGAACCGAAGACGGGCTTTATTCTCTTAACCTGAATTCCAAAGCTGTTAAGCTGCTTTCGGTTGGGCAGAAAGGATTTAATGTTTCTTCCATTCTGCTTAATGGAAACGATACCTATGTTGGCACACGCGAAAATGGTTTGTGGCTGTTGAAAAAGGGGAAAATTGAAAAAATAAATTATACTTCTGAATCAACAATTTTTAAGCAGGATGAAATAAGCAATATTACTCATTTGCAATTTTATGCTTCTAAACTTTACATTGGTACTTCCAATAACGGCATTTTTAAAGTTGATCCAACAGATTATGATATCATTTCAAAAATCTCTTTTCAAAAACAGAACCCTAACAGTAATTTTATAAGAAGTTTTGTAATTACAAACAATAAGGTGTATGCATCAACTGGCTACGGTCTTTTTGTTTATAATCTCATAAGCGAAGAAGTTAACTTTTATTTTAAAAAAGAATTCTCATTTTCTATAAACAGCAACAGTACGCGTTGTATTTATATTGACAGTGAAAATAATATTTGGATAGGAACAGATTTGGGCGGCGTTAATGTTTCGTTTAACCAATCTTTGAAGTTTTCGAACTCAACTTCTAATTATGAAAATAATTTCACTAACATCTATTCTTTTTGCGAAGAGAAGAACGGCATGTTGTGGCTGGGCGGAGTACGCAGTCTTAGCCGGATAAATACATCCACAGGTCAGTCAACCGATTATTCACATTTACTTGAAACCAATACCGCGTTATGCATAACGCAGGAGTCTGAAAATATTTTCTGGATTGGTACTTGGGGAAGCGGACTCATAAGGTTTGATCGCAGTAACGGAAAGTCAACCAAGTATCTGACAAAAAAAGTTGGCGGAACAATTCTTTGTTTAAAGATTCACAACAATAACCTTTACGCCGGTTCAGTTGGTGATGGATTATTTAAAATTAACCTCAGCACTTTTGAAATAACACGTTTCACCGAAAAAGACGGTCTTCCCAATCCAAGCATCAATACCATTTTTGAGGATTCAAAAAATAATGTTTGGATCGGAAGTTATGACGGTGGTCTGATAAAAATGAAAGGGTATGATGTTAACGGTAAGTTGAATATAATAAGCAAATATAAAAATGAAGGCAAGGGTGGGGAAATAGCGTCAAATATAATTTTGGGAGTTAATGAAGATAAGAATGGAAGAATTTGGGTAGCCACTTCTAATGGTTTAAGTAAACTGCTTCCTAATAATTCTTTTTATAATTTCTATGAAAAAGACGGTCTTGCAAACTCATATTTGTACGCAATTTTAAAGGATAGTCTGGATAATTTTTGGATGAGTTCGAACGGAGGATTGATAAGATTTAATCCCTTAATGCCTGAAGATGAAATTACTTTTAAAAATTACGGTATTCAGGATGGATTAACCAACAAGGAATATAATATGGGCGCGGCTTTGTCCAGTACTTCCGGAAAAATGTCTTTTGGTGGTGCTAATGGATTTAATGTTTTCAGGCCTACTACAATTAAAGATAATTTACATCCGCCTCAGGTATACGTTGTAAGTTATAAGCGCGGTGGAAATGATATTGTAACGGATTCAGCCATTACTTTTAAAAAGCATCTTAATTTAAGCTGGCGCGAAAATTATTTTCAGTTCGAGGTGGTGGCGCTTGATTATACTGATCCCTCTAAAAATAAATTCAGATATAAATTGGAGGGTTATGATGATTGGTCGGCACCTACCAATGTCCGTTATATTTCTTACACCGCTTTGCCGGGCGGAGAATACACGTTTCAGGTAAAGGCAGCAAATAACGATGGCATCTGGAATGAAACACCTTATGAAATTCATATAACAGTTGTGCCGCCTTTCTGGAAAACCAAATGGTTTTTTGTGCTTGTTTTTGTTTTTGCAGGAGCAGGAATTTACGCCTTTACCCAATACCGCACAAAAGCTATTAAAAAGGAAAATAAAATTCTTGAAAACAAAGTAGCTGAACGCACGAAAGAGCTGGAAGAAAAGAACCGCGACATTACCAGCAGTATTGAATATGCCAAACGGATTCAGGAGGCCATACTTCCTTCAAAAGATCATATCTTTTCAAGATTTGAAAAAGCGTTTATTTTATATAAACCAAAGGATATTGTAAGCGGGGATTTTTACTGGTTTGGCGAAAAAAATGAAAATAAAATCTTTGCAGTGGTAGATTGCACCGGGCATGGGGTGCCGGGCGCGTTTATGAGCATGATAGGGCATAACCTTTTACACCAGATAATTCAGGAGA
>JAOQAF010000144.1 GCA_025963735.1 Bacteroidota bacterium | reverse complement strand
AAAACTGAAGCCGTTACAGGATGTTGGTCTTGGTTATGTGCATTTAGGGCAAAGCAGCAGTACTCTTAGCGGCGGTGAAGCCCAGCGTATTAAACTTGCCAGTTTCTTAACCGGCATTAACAGCTCTACCTCTACCCTCTTTGTTTTTGATGAACCAACTACGGGACTTCACTTTCATGATGTAGCTAAATTATTAAAGTCTTTTGACGCCTTAATAAAAAAGGGACATTCAATCATTGTTATTGAACATAATTTGGATGTTATAAAATGCGCGGACTGGGTTATTGACATGGGGCCAGAGGGTGGCGAACATGGCGGTACAGTGGTGTTTGAAGGAACTCCTGAAAATCTGATTCGCGAACAAAAAAGCTTTACCGGTAATTATCTTAAGGAAAAATTATTATAGTTTGCGTTTCAACTTCCACCAACAATTATTTTAATTTATTAATAAATCCATCAATTTCAGATTTTGAAGTAGAGGAATAAGAAATGGGTTGCGAACAAACCGATTGATTGCAAACAAACAAACTTGCCTTTCCCAGATCTGGATAATGACCTGGTTTTTCAAGCTTCATTAATTTTGCAGGATGATAATAATGCTGAACCTGCTTCAGTAATTTTTTTGTATCATCACTGTTAAAATCACTTGACACTATTGTAAACACCAAGTGATGTTTCATTAATTTACTTGTGGCAAGTACAAAATCCGCTATCAGTCGTTCCTCATTGTTTAATATTTTTTCCACACCTACTGAACGTAGGCTTGATTCAGCCATTTTGATTAGCTCTTCTTCACCTGTAAGATCGCTGTATTCAATAAGAAATCGGGCAAATAACGCATTTTCAATTAACACCTTAGTGGCTGCACGTTTACCGTTTAATGTAACAGGCATCAGATTAGTTGAAAAATATCCACCGTTTTCTTTATCATATAATTTTTCATTCACCCTGTTTTTTAAATTCTCACAACGAACTAACCATGTGGAGTCGCTTGTAAATTGATACAGTTGAAGCATGGCTAAAGCAGCGTGAGCCTGAGTTTTAAGATACATTACATTTTGTTGTGCCGAATCGCCTGGAAGATCACGCATGCGCTTAGTATTTTTATTTTCAATAACAGTCTTAAACCATCCATCTTTTAAATACGCTTTATTTATTATTTTTTTTGCCGTCAATACCGCCAGATCAAGATCCAATTTATTTTGATTAGCTTCATAAGACTTTAATAATGCTCTTACGATCCGGAAATTTATATCGGTATACAGTGTTTTATCAATCGGAGGGAACCCATATTTAGCGCGTTGTTGAACTGGTAGTCTGAAATATTTTTCAGGGGAAATTACTACTCTTTCATCTTTCAAATCAATATATTCTTCCTGACTGTTATAAAATAAACTGTCTTCCTTTGAAAACATGGAAGTCATTAAATAAGTCCGTATCAGGTTGGCCTCATACAACCACTTTTTATCTCCTGTAGCCATGTAGGCTTCAGAATAATTATGCAAAACCCCGGCCTGATATTCTGTTCTCTTTTCGGGTTGCGCGCCTTTCCAGCTTCTGCCTGAAGAACACCCAAAATAAATACCGCCGGCTATCCGGTCACTGATTTTTGAATATTGCTTTAAAGATTTTAAAGCCTTAGAAATGTCTTTTGATTTTTTATCGGTTTTATTTAGCCATAAACATAATTCAACAGGCTGATATAATGGTATTTTTAATGCATAGCCCCACCCGTAATACAAGCTATCATAGTAATAATCTAACTGCGCATAAGATTTTTTATACAACTCAGGCAAACCTGATTTATCAGGTGGTTCGGAAGAAAAAAAATCATTGTTTTGGATCTTTAGGTTTCCCGTTTTATAATTAATTAAGAAGTCATTTAAAAGAGACTTAAAAACTTCGGGCCTTCTGTTTCCCTGAAGGGCGTTTAATTGGTTTCCATCCGAATCAAGAAAAATAAGTGCGGGCCACCCCCATTCTAAAAATCGCGCGCCAACATCAGGCTGAGCCTCGGCATCTGCTTTTATTGCAATGAAATTCTGATTAATTATTCGCACTATTGAAGTATCGGTATAGGTTTTCTCTTCCATTAAATTACAAGCGGTGCACCATTCAGTACCTACATCTAAAAAAACAGGTTTATGATCTTCTTTGGCCTTTTTGAACGGGGCTTCACCCCATGCATACCAGTTTATTTTTTGTTGGGAATAACCGGTTAAAATAAAAGTGAAGAGAAATAGTGATAGCAAATATTTCATAAGTTGATTTATACAATAGACGAATGATTATTTTAAAACTTACAGATTCTTACTTGATTATATTAAACGCTGATATCTTCATATCATTTTTTATGATAGTACAGAAATAAGTAATCTAAAGCACATAACAAATATATTTTAGGTATTGAGAATAAACATCAATACATTGTATAGAATTAAAATTAAATTATGAAAAAACTTTTTACCTCTATTATTTGTTTTACCGGATTAACCTCCATCCTGGCCCAGCCCGTGCTTAATTATGATGTTTCACATTCAATTGGAACAAAAAGTATTATGTATTTAATTGGCGGAACTACAACCTCACTTCAACAGAGCGGAGCTGCAGTTACATGGAACCTGTCCTCCAATACGCTTACACCATCCGGTTATTTCGATATGGTTGATCCTGCAACTACACCTTACGCTTCCACTTATCCTGCAGCGAACCTTTCGTTTGCAATGAACATTACGGGTCAGGGAACATCCTATTCCTATCTCATTGATTCTCCCACTGAATTAAATGCCATTGCAGATGGAATAGGAGGATCAAATCCAACTATCTGGAGCCAATATGATAAATTAGTGAAATATCCCTTTAATTATACCAGCTCCTTTACCGCTACAAGACAACCATCTACCGGCCCTGTAGAACCATACACACGCACCGAAGACGCCTATGGCACATTGACCATTAACTCTAAAACTTATAATAATGTAATTCGGGTTATCAAAAATCCCGGAAACTCCATATGGTTCACTACTTCCCCGGTTTTATTTCCAATTGTTATTCAGGCAAACAGTTCAACATATTTATATAATGAACCAACAACTTTTACCGGCGTTAATGATAAGAAAGCAGCCGGTGCTGAAGTAACTATTTATCCTAATCCGGTAAAAGATCGTTTAAACATACAATTTGAAGATTTTACCTTTTCAAAAGAAACAAAACTATTAGTCTTTAATATCTTTGGAGAAACTATTAAACAATGTTCAA